>RZYB01000043.1 GCA_009930495.1 Deltaproteobacteria bacterium | reverse complement strand
GAAACTGTCGATCCGCAGCGGACGCGGCCTGACGCGGTGACGCCCGCCACGGCCATGGCCGAAGAGGATGTGGCCGCGCCAGAAGATTCCGCGGCCACTTCAACGGATGAAAAAGCGGCCTTGGCGGAGAAGGGGGAGGGCTCAGCCGGGGAGCCTTCCGCGCTCAAAAAGGCCGATGAGGCTTTTGTCGAGGAGCGACGGCGGGAAGCCCTGGTCGCGACGCCGGATTCAGGCGGCCAGGAGATGACCTTCACGGAACATCTCGAGGAATTGCGGACACGTCTGACCCGGTGCCTGATCGCGGCGTTTTTGGGTTTACTGGCGTGTTACGGATTTTCCGAGCAACTGTTCATGATGCTGATGGAGCCGCTTATCCAGCAGTTGGCCCCATCTGGCGGTTCGCTGATTTATACCGGTTTGCCCGAAGCCTTTTTCACGCATTTGAAGGTGGCGGCCATTGCCGGTCTTTTTTTGGTCAGCCCATATGTTTTCTATCAGCTCTGGATGTTTATCGCGCCAGGTCTGTACGAAGGCGAACGCAAGTGGATTATCCCCATTGCCTTGTGCTCGGCACTGTGCTTCGTGACCGGGGCTTTTTTTGGCTATTACATTGTTTTCCCGTTTGGTTTTCAGTTTTTCCTGGGCTACGCCACGGAATTTATCAAACCCATGCCCTCGGTGAAGGAGTATTTCAGCTTCGCCACGAGTATGCTGTTCGCCTTTGGGTTTATTTTTGAACTGCCGCTGTTCATGCTGTTTTTGTCCACTCTGGGCGTGGTGACCCACAAGACGCTGCGTAAATATCGGAAGTACGCGATTCTGGGCAATTTTGTCGTCGCGGCCGTGCTCACTCCGCCGGATGTGGTTTCCCAGCTTTTGATGGCCGGGCCGCTGTGTTTGTTGTATGAGATCGGTGTTCTGGTCTCCATGGCCTTTGGGAAAAAACCCAAGCCGGCCGAGACGGAAGACGGGCCCGAAAACGGGGCGCGACAAAGTCGCTAGATTGGCTTGATCGAGGTGAAGCATGGATTCTCGCATTGGTGTTGTGGAACGGGAAACACGGGAAACCCGGATCGCGATCCGCGTTGACCTGGACGGCACGGGGCGTGCGGAGATCGACACCGGTTTTGGCTTTGCCGATCACATGCTCGATCTGATGGCGCATTGGGCCGGGTTCGACATGCGTGTTTCCTGTCGCGGCGACATGCATATTGACGCGCACCATTCCCTTGAGGACGTGGGCTTGTGCCTGGGGGGCGCTCTCTTGTCCGCCCTGGGTGACCGGGCGGGCATCGCCAGGGTTGGCTGGGCCACCGTGCCCATGGATGAAGCCCGGACGGAAGTTTGTCTTGATCTGTCGGGTCGCGCCTATCTTGTCTACGAGGAGGCCGTGTTGCCGCCGATCATTGCCGGCCAGGAAAAGGATTTGTGGCGGGAGTTTTTGAAATCCCTGGCGTTCAGGGCGGCGATGAATCTGCATGTGCGCATGCTGTATGGCCAAAATGGTCACCATCTGCTCGAATCCGTGTTCAAGGGGTTGGGTTTGGCCCTGCGCCAAGCCGTGCGGATCGAGCGGGACGCGGTGCTGAGCACCAAGGGAGGTTTGGACTAATGCGCTACCTTCTCCTCTGCCTTGTGCTTTTTGGGGCCGCCTGCGCGCAGACCCGGCCCGGACCAGCGCTGCCTCCGTCGTCCACGGTGGCCGTGGCCGGATTTATTTGTCCTCGGAACGATTGGGAATTGATGGCCGGGGTTTTGCCCGAGGAAACGCCGCGCGTCGATGACGTGGCGCTGACAGCCCTGAACGCGCGGATGGTCCAGCTTATGACCGCCCGTGGTGGTCCCTTTGTTTCGGAAGGCGCTGTCGGGGCTTGCGAGGAAACGGTCATCGCCACCAAGGAACGCCACCGTCAGGAAACCGTGCAGTACTGGCGGCAGGTTGGGACGTGCCTGGGTGTCGATTACGTGTTGGTGCCGTACGTCACGCAGTGGCGATCCCGTGATGGTGGCGAATATGGAGTCAACGTGCCGGCCAGCGTGACTCTGGATCTGTATTTGATCGATGTCGCCACCGGTCAGGTGCGTCGGGCCCATTTCGAGGAAGAGCAACAGGGGCTGGCCGAAAATCTGCTCAGCGGCAAGCGGTTCGTCAAACGCAAGGGCCGCTGGCTCACTCCCGAGGAATTGGCGGTCGAAGGTATTGCCGAAGCCATGAAGGAGCTTGGATTGTGAATATTTTTCCAGCCGTCGACATCAAGGACGGCAAGTGCGTGCGTCTGCGCCAGGGGATCGAGGATCAGGTCACGGTTTTTTCCAACGACCCCGTGGCCATGGCCCGGCAATGGCAAGACATGGGCGCCAAATGGTTGCACATCATTGATCTGGATGGCGCCTTCAGTGGTACACCCCGCAACATGGATCTGATTCGCGAGCTATGTTCGTCGGTGTCCATTCCCGTTCAATTGGGTGGAGGCATCCGTGACGTCGAGGTCGCGGGCAAGTATCTTGAAGCGGGCGTGACCAGGCTCATCATCGGCACCATGGCCCTGGACGATCCGGATTTGTTCCGGGAATTGTGCGTCACCTATCCTGGACGCATTGGCGTGTCCTTGGATGCTCGTGACGGCCGGTTGAAAACCAAGGGATGGGTTGAAGACGCCGGCAAGACCGTGGGCGATGTCGTGCCTGGCCTGGAAGCGGCGGGAGCCGCGTTTTTCATCTACACGGACATCAGCCGCGACGGCATGCAGTCCGGAGTCAATATTCCCGCTTTGGAAGCCCTGTTGGAAATGACGGACAAACCGGTACTCATTGCCGGCGGAATTTCCACCCTGGATGACGTGCGGGCTGTTTTTCCCCTGGCGGGCAAGGGCTTGTCCGGTGTTATCACGGGCAAGGCCATTTATGCCGGCAGCCTCGACTTGAAGGTCGCCCTGGAGTGGCTCGCCGCCCAAGCCTGAATGCCGCCCCGGCGGTTAATGAAAAGCAAAACGCCCGGAACAATCCGGGCGTTTTGTCGTTATTGACGCAATTTTTTAGAACCTCGCCGGCTTCAATCCCCGGATACGGCGCAGGGACTATTTGGTGCCAAATATTTTGTCACCGGCGTCGCCCAGGCCTGGTAGAATGTAGCCGTTTTCATTCAGGCGCTCGTCCACGGCCGCGACATAGATATCCACGTCGGGATGGGTCTCGGTGATACGTTTGATGCCCTCGGGCGCGGCCACCAGAAACAGTCCTCGGATGCTGGTGCAGCCGGCGTTTTTGAGGCAGCGAATGGTCGCGTCCAGGGTGCCGCCGGTGGCCAGCATGGGGTCGAGAATCAGGGCCATACGTTTGTTGATGTTTTTGGCCAGCTTGACGTAGTACTCGACCGGCTGGAGGGTTTCCTCGTTGCGGTAGAACCCAACCACGCTGACCTTGGCGCCGGGCACCAGATCAAGCACTCCATCCTGCATGCCCAGGCCGGCACGCAAGATGGGCACGACCGTGATCTTTTTTCCCTTGATGATGTCCACTTCCACTGGGCCGGCCCACCCCTGGATGGTCTTGCGTTCGGTTTCCAGGTCCTTGGTGGCTTCGTAGGTCAGAAGTCGGGCCAGTTCGGATGCTAGTTCCCGAAAATTCTTGGTGCTGATGTCTTGTTTGCGCATGAGACCAAGTTTGTGCTTGATGAGTGGGTGATCGGCCACAAAGACAGCCATGTCTGATCCTCCTTTTGGGATGCTGGGCGGGGCCGCTGCGGCCTGCCGGGTATGGTTCGTAAACGTTCGATCCGTATTCCGGGCCGCATGCCCGGTCAAGCCGGGCTTGGAACGCGGCCCGGGAACGTGTTCAGGGCGTGGGCAGGGGGGCGCCAGCTGCCGTGGTTTCGAATTTATTCAGGAAGAGCTGCCACAGCTTGTCGATGTTCATGCCCGAGTGACTGGAGACGAGCAGGGGTTTGGCGGTTGTGTGCAGGAGTCGTTGCCAGGCGGCCTGAGTCGCGCTGCGGACGGGTTGTTTGCATTTGTCGGCCTTGGTGAGGACGGGGATGACCTCGATGCCTTGTTGACCGATAAAGGAAATGAGTTCCATGTCGATGGCTTGGGGCGGGATACGGGAATCCAGCAGCGCGATCACGGCAAAAAGTCGCGTGTTTTTGTAGAGGTATCTGTTGATAAGTTCCGCCCATTTTTGCCGTTCCGTTTTGGAGCAGCGCGCGTAGCCGTATCCAGGCAGGTCGACCAGGTAAAAGTTTTCCGGCTCCACCCGGTAGAAGTTCAGGCTGCGTGTTTTTCCTGGGGTGGCGCTGGTCTTGGCCAGGCTTTTACGTCCGGCCAGTCTGTTTAAAAGAGATGATTTTCCAACATTGGAACGCCCTGCCAGGGCAAGTTGTGGCAAGGGCATTTCGGCCAGTTGATCCATGGTGTAGATGGTCTTTTCCAAAAGCACGTTGTGTGGCATGAAACCAGTGATTCTCCCGGTGTGGGTTCTTGACGAAATACTTGTCGATCAGGCACTGATAGAAAGAATTACTCAGGTTATCAATCACTAATTGGAGGCAAGATATGCGTGCGTTGCTCATGCTGCTGGGGGTGGTTTTGGTAGGTTCCGCATGTGCCAAGGATGTGCAGCTGACCGAGGCCACGGGCATTGCCGATCCCATTGTCCGTAGCGAAAGCGCGGTCGTCGAGTTACGCCTGGGCGATGCCGAACTGGCCACGTACTCCGATGTGGACGAGGCGGTTTGGGATAGGGCGCGCGCCATCGGACTGCAGACTGTTTTCAACAAACTGCTCGTCAAGGATACCGTGTTCGTGCCCGTTGACGGGATGACGGCCCTGGATTCCCATGCCGGGGCCTATACGCAAGAGGGCATGGTGACGCAGACCCGTGACGCGGAAACCGGTGACTTGGTGCAGCGCTTTGAGGTATCCGCCCGATTTGCCGGTGATTTGTCCCTGGGCGGGGAAATCGTGACCGTCGAGGAAAGCAACTTTTTGGCCGGGTCCACGGATATCGTCTACTCCATGCTCTACAGCCATGCTCCGGCTTCCCTGCCCGCTTACGTCGTTATCGCCGAGCCCGTGCAAGAGCTCGGCAGCGGATTTTGCCGCCTGATCGGCATGGGCGAGGTGATCGACACGATGGACTACACGGTGCGTCAGCCCGCGGGCAAGGGTGGAGCTACCGGACAGTTGTGCACGGTGGAGATGATCACCAGCAGCCGCGAGGTCGAGCCGGGGGACAAGGTGTTTTTGATGTCGGTGACCCTGTCGGCCCTTGAAGCCGAGCCGTTTTTGACCGCCACCGAATTGGAGCCGGACACGGTCGTGGTGGAACCGCCGCATCATGATGTTGTCCAGGAACCCAAGGAACAGAAGTAAGCCATGGATTTTTTGATCATGAACGGCCCGAATTTGGGCCACCTTGGGCTGCGTCAGCCAGAAGTTTACGGGACGCAGGGCATGGATGCCTTGCCGGGCATGGTCGAGGCGTTGCTTGGACCAGGAACCCGCGAGATCCGTTTGACCCAGTTTCAGTCCAATTCCGAAGGGGCGCTTATCGATCGCTTGGAACAGGCCTGGAAGGACAAAGTCGAAGGCCTGGTGCTCAACGCTGGCGCGTTCACCCATACCAGTCTGGCCCTGGCCGATTGTCTGGCCTGGATCAAGATTCCGTGCGTGGAAGTGCATTTGAGCAACGTGCACGCCCGGAGCACCAGCCTGCGCCACACGAGCCTTATCGCGCGCCACTGTATCGGGGCTATTGCCGGTTTTGGCATTATGAGCTATGCGCTCGCAGTTCAGGCGCTTAGACAACATCTGGCCAAGCCGTGATCCGTCTAGGTCTCTGGGATATTTTATTGGAGGAACCAAGACCGAATGCTACCTACAAGTGAGTTCAAAAAAGGCAAGAAGATCGAAATCGACGGCGCTCCTTGTGAAATTCTGGAGTGTAATCATTTCAAGCCGGGAAAGGGCGGCGCGTTCATGCGCACCAAGTACCGCAATCTGATCACCGGGTCCGTTGTCGAGCAGAATTTTCGCTCCGGCATCAAGTTTCCCAAGCCCGATATCGAGGTGCGGGAAATGCAGTATCTCTACAATGAAGGTGATGGGTACGCCTTCATGGACATGACCACCTACGACCAAATTTCCATTCCCTCGGATATCGTCGGAGACAAGGGCGGTTTTCTCAAAGAGGCCACCGCCTACAAGGTCATGCTGTACCAAGGACGCCCCCTGGATTTGGAAATGGCCGGCTCCGTGATCCTGGAAGTGGTTGAAACCGATCCTGGCATCAAGGGCGACACGGTCACCGGCGCGACCAAGCCCGCGAAGCTGGAGACGGGATTGGTGGTCAACGTTCCCTTGTTCGTCGAGACTGGAACCAAGATCAAGATCAATACCGACACGGGCGAATATCTCGGCCGCGAATAGTTTATCTGGACGCACGGAACGAAAGGCCATGGAGAGCGCTCTATGGCCTTTCGTTTTTGGTGCGCATGGGATGCCCACATGATCACCGATGGAAACAAGCTGGTCCGGGAAATTTTCGCTCTTCTTTTTGTCTGCTGTTTGGCCCTGGTCACATTGTCCCTGTACTCCTTTTCCCCGGCCGATCCGAGTTTCAACCATCAGGCCATGGCCGACCACGTCACGCGTAATCTGGTCGGAACATTGGGCGCCTATGTCGCGGGCGGGCTCGTGGATCTGTGCGGTGGCGCGGCGTGGTTGTGGCCGGTGTTCCTGGCCGTTGGCGCGGGGATGCTTTTTTTTCCCATGTTCCGGCCGCGATGGTGGCGATGGACTGGAGCACTGTTGTTTGCGCTACTTCTTCCGTTGTGGCTTGAGCAGGTGACGCCATGGCTGGGCTGGACGACATCCGGGATGGGCGGCGGCGGTTTCGTGGGTCGGAGCCTACATGGTTTTTTCGTGCATAGCCTGGGGGAATGCGGGTTTTTGTTGGTTGCCGTTTGTTTGACGCTCATCGCGGTGCAGCTGGTCATGGGCATGTCGTACAGGGCCGTGGTCGCGCAGTCGGGGCGGTTTTTGTCTGGGGCGCGTTCCTGGCCTCGTGGCCTGGGCCACGCTGGGCTGGAGGCGGAAAAGAAACCCGAAACCAAAGGCGCCAAGGCCGTGCGTGGTCCGAAGAGCATGGCGGAGCCCGTCACGCCGGACACGGGGGGGGGCGGTGGCCCGGTCGAAGCCCGTCCCGTGACCGCCCCCAAGCCGGTACTCAAGCGCGAACAGCGCAATGCGGCGATTGATCCACCAATCCGCCCAGGGACGCTGCCGCCCCTGGATTTGCTGGCTTCGGTCCCGGCTTCCCGGATAAACGTGTCCAAATCGGTTTTGGAGAAGCAGTCTCAAGCCCTGACAGCGTGTTTTGCCGATTTTGGTATTCAAGGCGATGTCCAGGGCGTGCAGCCCGGCCCGGTCATCACCATGTTCGAATTCAAGCCCGCGCCCGGTATCAAGGTCAGCCGCATCGCGGGCATGGGGGACGATCTGGCCCTGGCCCTCAAGGCTCGGGCCGTGCGCATTGTCGCGCCCTTGCCGGGCAGGGATACCGTGGGCATCGAAATTCCCAACGAGCAGCGCCAGACCGTGTATCTGCGTGAGATTCTCGACGACCCGGCCTTCGCCGACACCAAGGGACAGCTGCCCCTGGCCTTGGGCAAGGATATCCAGGGCGCGTCACGAATCGCCGATCTGGCCAAGATGCCGCACATGCTCGTGGCCGGTGCCACGGGCGCGGGCAAATCCGTGTGCCTGAATTGTCTGCTTTTAAGCCTCGTATACAAGCATGATCCGGAGCATGTGAAACTGCTTCTGGTGGACCCCAAGCGCATCGAGCTTGCCGTGTACGGCACCTTGCCGCATCTGGTTCACCCCGTGGTCACGGACATGAATCTGGCCAAGAATGCCCTGGAATGGGCTGTGTACGAAATGGAGCAGCGTTACGAGGCCATGGCCAAGACGGGGGTACGGCATATCACAACGTATAATCAGAAGCTGGCCGAACTGGGCGAGAACCGGCCCGAGGAGCTGCGCGACCTGAAGCCCTTTCCCTATCTGGTCATCGTCATCGACGAACTGGCCGATCTGATGATGACGGCGGCCAAGGAAGTGGAAGGCAGCATCGTCCGTTTGGCCCAGCTGGCCAGGGCTTCGGGCATCCATCTTATCCTGGCCACGCAGCGTCCGTCGGTGGACGTGGTCACGGGCATCATCAAGGCTAATTTCCCCTCGCGTATCGCTTTTCAGGTCAGCTCCAAGCACGATTCCCGGACCATCCTGGACGGAGTCGGGGCCGAGCACCTTCTTGGACAGGGGGACATGCTTTTCAAATTGAGTGGTGGCGGCATGCAGCGCATACATGGGGCTTTTGTCGGGGACGACGAGATCGCCCGCGTGGTCGGATTCTGGGAAAAGCAGCGGCCGCAGCGGTTTGACCTTGATTTCACGGAGTGGAACACTGGCGGCGAAGGCGGTGGCGCGGACGGCGGGGCTGGCGCGAGCGACGTGCTCGACGATCCCAAATACGGCGAGGCCATCGACTTTGTGACCGAACAGGGGCGCGCGTCCATTTCCATGATCCAGCGTCGCCTGCGTATTGGCTTCAATCGCGCGGCCAGGTTCATCGAGCAGATGGAAATGGATGGCATCATCGGCCCCCAGGATGGGAGCAAGCCCCGCTTGGTGCGGAAAAAGGAGTGATTATGACCCAGCCCCTGGTTTGGGCCCATCGCGGCGCACGGTCCGTGGCCCCGGAAAACACCATGGCCGCGGCGCATGCCGCTTTGGGTCAGGGGGCTTTTGGTTGGGAGTTGGATGTCCATTTGAGCCAGGATGGGCAGGTCGTGGTCATTCACGACCATGGGCTGCGCCGGACAACAGACGTCAAGACTCGGAGTTTTCCGCGTCGGGATCAGGTCGTCGGCCGTTTGACCCTGGCTGAACTGCGCGCCCTGGATGCCGGGAGTTGGTTCGCCCGCCGAGATCCGTTCGGGACCATCGCCGATGGCACGGTCGGTAATCGGGAACTGTCCGCCTTTAGGGGCGAGCTTTTGCCGACTCTGGCCGAGGCCCTGGCCTGGAGCCGGGAGGCCGGTCTTGCCGTCAATGTCGAGATCAAGGACCAATTGGGCGGGGATGATGATGGCTTGGTCCGGGCCACGGCGAAGCGTATCCGGGAGTCGGGTTGGGCGGGACGGGTGTGCGTGTCGTCCTTTCGAGCCGCCTCGGTGAGCCTTTTTCATGAATTTTGCCCAGAGGTGCCGGTTGGCCTCTTGCTCGACACCACGGCCATGCAGGCTCCGGTCGAGCGCATCATGGGCGCCTTGCGCGACCTTGGGGCAACGGCTCTTCATCCGGCCGTGCGCGGCCTTCGGCCCGGTTTGATCCGTGAATTCACATCGAGCGGGTTCGTCGTCAACGTCTATACCGTGAACACCCCCGAGCAGCTGATCTGGCTGGCCCGGGAAGGGGCCACGGGCGTGATCACGGATTTTCCGGGACGTGCCCGGGATATCTACGCCAAACTCGGATAGTCTCCAACCAAAGGGGTGCAGGGGACGTGTCCCCTGCCCGCCGGACTTCTTATTTCTCTTCCCCGCCGACAAAGCGGAAGCGCGGTTGCCGGACGCCGCCGCGCTCCACCTCCTCCACGAACATGGACAGGGGTCGGACCCACAGACCGGAATCGCCATACAGCGGTCTGTACACGACCATGTCCTCCTGGCCTTCGCTGTGCCGGGCCACGCCGAGCACTTCGTACTCCCTGCCCTTGAAATGACGGTACCTGCCTGGTTTTAGGGCCGGGCCGTCGTGGTTATTCCCCATCGGTTTCCTCCGCGTGGTGTGCGCTGAACACCGTCACTCCGTGCACCCGGACCTGTTGGACCTTGAGGGCGCCTTGGGCTTCAAGCAGGGTTGGGCTGATTTCAGGACGCCCACCGCGCAGGCCGATGCCGAGCATGCGATACGCGGCCCAGAGCATGCGTGCGGCCGCGCCGGTGTACCAGCTCCAGCCACCCCGGCCTTCGTAGCCCGGTCCGTGGAAGATGTCCGCCGGCTGCTGATGTGGGGGCAAACCGTAGGTTTCCAGCTCGTCGGGCAGGGTGTGGGCCAGGGGCGAGATTTTGAGCCAGACCCGCAGGGCCTGTTCGCGCCAGTCCTTGGCTTGGGTCGCGTCTCCAGTCTGGGCCTCGATGTGGGCCAGCTCGGCCAGGGCGTCCACCAGCCAGGACGCGCCATGGGAATACTGGGCTCCGTTTTCGCGTACTCCTGGAGGATAGTCCGCGATGCGGCCGGGGTAAGGTGTTGCGTTTTCGTCGAACCATGGGGACAGGAGCAGGGCCAGGTTGTTTTTTTCCAGCTGCTTCAGGCCGGAGACCAAGGCGGTCTGGCCGTGGTCACGGTCCGTGGCTTTGGATAGCAGTGGCCAGGCCGAACACAGGGCGTCGGCATAGTCGAGCGCCTCGCCGTTATCGGTCACGGCCCGGATGAAATGGTCGTCGCGCCATTGTCTGGCCAGGGCAAGGCGCAGGCGCTCGGCCTTGGCCGTGAATTTTTGCGCCATGTCCCGTCCGTCGCGTTCCTCTATGAGCGGGATCATGGTCCGCAGCACGTCGTGCAGGAAAAAGCCCAGCCAGACGCTGGTGCCCGTGCCGTCCACGCCCACGGCGCTCAATCCGTCATTCCAGTCATGCGCGCCCATGAGCGGGAGGCCGTTTTTGCCCAGACGGTTCAGGCTGGTGTTCAGGGCGCGCAGACAATGGGCGTACAGGGTCGCGTCGTCCCTGGACGGGCGCGGCACAAAGGCGATGCCCTCCTCGCCATGAGGGATGGACCTGCCTTCCAGGTAGGCGATGCGTTCATCCAGGATGGAGCGATCGCCGCTGGCCTCCACGTAGCGGCAGGTCAGATAGGGCAGCCAGAGATGCGGGTCCGAGGCCCGGTTGCGCATGCCCAGGCCGGTCTTGCCATCCCAGGTTTTGTGCCACCACTGCAAGACGTCGCCTTCGTGGAATTGCTGTCCGGCGTGGAGCAGAATTTGGGCCCTGGCCTGGTCTGGCCGCAGATAAACGAGGGGCAGCACGTCCTGGAGCTGGTCGCGGAAACCATAGGCCCCGCTGCGTTGGTGCGGTCCCAGACGGCCCCAGAGCCTGGCGTTGAGGATCTGGTAGGGCAGCCAGCAGTTGACCAGCCGATCGAAGGCCGGGCTGTCCGTGTCCACGCGGATGACACCAAGGACAGAGCGCCACCACGCTTTTGTGTGGGCCAGGGCCGTATCGAGGCTGTCGTCGGCGGCCAGGGCGCGGATGCGTTCCCGGCAGGATTGGATGGTCCGGTCCTGTCCGATGAGGACATGCATGCGGGCCTCGCCACCGGCCGGGACAGTGATGGTCCCGGACAGGGCGGCCACACGGTAGCCGTCGTCGTCCTGGTCGGGGTCCGGGCCGCCGCAGATGACCATGCAAGGGTCCGAGAAGTCGCGCCCTTCGCCCAGGAAGCGGTTCAGGCTGGTTTCCGAGGCGCATACCGGCAGACTGGAGGCCACGAAGGCCCATCCCTGATGGTAACGGTTTTCCGGCCGGTTGAAGAAGAGCGCGCCGAGCTTGGCGTCGGTGTCGGTTTCGATCTGACCGATGGAGTCCACGGGCACCTCGGCCAGGACGATCTGGGCGCAAAAGGTCACGACATAGGTCTTGGGCGTCGATGATGCGTTGCGGATGCGCAGCAGCCGGGCCTCCACGGGTTGGTCCGGCAGGACAAAGGCGGTCAGCTCGGTGTCTATGTAACCCCGGCGCATGCGGAACACGCAGTGCCCCAGGCCGAAGGTGACGTCATGCGTGGCGGTTTTGTCCCGGAAGGGAACATAGGTCGGGGAGAAGATTTCGCCGGTGGCAATGTCCTTGAGGTAGAATATCTGGCCGGGGGTCTGAACGCTCATGGAATCCGGAGCAAAGGGTGTCAGGGCGTTTTGTTGGGAATTGCCCATGAAGGAGGACAGGGCCCCGTCATTGGTGGCCAGCAGACCGTAACCCAGCTCGTTGGTCATCAGATGCGCCCAGCGGCGTGGAGTCTTCCAGCCAAGGTGCAGTTCCTCGCCGGTGTCGGAAAAGCGGAAGGTTTCGCTGACGGGGGGCCGGAGCATGGCTTCCAGGCTTGGCTCCTGGATGTCTCGGGACGGTCCGGCCGGGACTGTTGGGTGGACGATGGGCGTCTCGGGCAGATGGAACAGTTCCTGGATCTGGCGCGCGCCATCCTCGGCCGAGGGGGCGTAACCGTCCAGAAGGAGGAACTCGGCGGACTGGCCGGGTTCAAGGCGGACACCCAGGCGCAGGCTGGCGATGGGATCGAAGGTGTAGCGCAGGTCGCGGTCGTCCAGGGCGCGGGTCGGACCGACCAGTCCCTCTGGGTCGTGCAGCGTGGTGTCGCCAATAAATTTTCCCCGATTGTCCTCATATCCGATTACGCGGACATGAGTCTGGTCGGCGGGAATGTGCGCGGCATGCAGATAGACCTCCGGCGAGGGACGCAGGTTTTGCGCTTTGGCCGCATCGGTTTTGAGGATGCGATTGCGTCCGAGAATGGCCGTAAGTTCGGGCACGAACCACGTCGCGATGTGCTGCCGGTTGTAGAAAGGGTGGCGCAGCTGCGGATTGGGGTCGTTCAGGCAGATTTCCCGATACGAGGTTAATTCCAGCTGACGGGGATGTTTGGCCGTGTTGGTCAGGCGTACCCGACAGAGCTCGACGGTTTTGTCCGGGAGCAGGCTGATGTCGGCCCGGACCGTGATTCCCTGGCAGGACCCGGTCATGCGGAGTGAAAGCGGGCCGGTGGATTCGACGCAGACGTTCACGTCCCGACGACGGATGGGTCGGCAGCCCAGAGTCCAGGGCGCGGCCCCGTCCTCGTGCAGGTACAGGAATTTACCGACGCTGTGGGCGCGGGAAACCGGGCGGTTGGTCAGGTCGTATTCCCGGCCGTGGCGCACGGCGCTGAAGACCCGGCTGTAGCCCCGGCCGTCGCGCCCCTGGATCACGGTGTAGACACCGTTATGCAGAATGATTTCATCCGGCGGACAGTAGCCCGGCCTGTCCAGTCCGCAGGCCAGGCCGATGTTGGCTCGCGGCTTTGCCTGCCGTTTGGCTCTGGCGCGGCTGACCAGGGCCGTGATGGTCCCGCCGATCAGAAAGAGAACCACCAGCACGGCCAATGGAGAGGCCTGCCCCTGGCCGGTTTTTTGGATGGATTCGGCCGTGTCCCAGACATAGCCCCAGTCCGCGCCCATGGGCAGGAAAAACGGAATAAGTAGCGGCGCCCAGGTGGCAAAGCGGCGCAGGGCCTCGGGGATGCAGCGGGTCCGACCGGGATGTCCCTGGAATCGGGCCAGGAGCTCGTCCAGCGCGTCGCCGCCGACAAAGGACAGGTTGACCAGGGTGGCCACGCGCAGGCCCATGTGATCCAGCCAGATGAGGATGCGGAACCAGTCGTAGGCCAGCAGATACATGAAGGTCTGGATGCTCCAGCCGCGAAAGGCCTCGGGCGTGAGGGCGATGCTCTGCCAGATGGCGGCCAGGGTGCGGATGGCTCCATCCTGGTTGTACCATGTCGGGTCCGGGGAGATGCGCAGCAGGGAATAGATGACCGGGGCCATCCACAATCCCCAACGCAGCACGCGCACGGTCTGTTCGGCCACGGCGATCATGCCGTCGCGGCTGGCCAGCATGCGGATGGGTGTCAGGCTGCGGGTGAAGAGGGCGGTCAGGAAAAAGAGATTCACGCTGAACAGGGGCGCGGCCAGGGACCAGTTGATCACCCCGGACACGGATTCGTTGAAGAGAATGCGCGCGCTGCCCGTGTGTGGCCCAAGGTTCATGGCGCCCCATTTGCTGAACAATGGATAGATGACGTAATCCGTGGCTCCGGCCTGGTGCAGCGTCGTGTAGAGCTGGAACTTGTTCACGATGACGGCTGTCTGGCTTGGGTCCAGGTACCAGGCGATGGCCCCGCCCACGAATCCCCCCAGAAGGGCGCCGGTCAAATAGACGCGCCAGGATTGCAGACGCATGCGCGGGCCCCGGACGATGTCGATTCCATCAAGAATCAGATTCGCGCCGCCATGGGTCATGGCTCCAAGCAGGACGCCGAGCAGAAAGCGTGTGCCTTCATCCTTGTGGATGAAGACGGCCAGGGGCATCAGGTATAATCCCAGGCCCAGGATCGCGCCGCGCGCGTAGAGCCGGGGCTCGCGGTAGCTGTTGGCCAGACGGATGAAGAAGGGGCGGCTGCCGTCAAAGGATTCAAGGATGGTTTTGGCCAAAGGCATGGCGGCCGTGCCCAGGAGCAGGGACACAAGCAGTGGCTGGACCAGATGGGCGGCCAGGAACAGGTTGGATGAGCCCAGGAATTGCACCACAAAGAGCAGGCCCAGGAAAAGGGCGCTGTAGGCCGCTCCCTTGCCCAACCCTTCGCGATAATAGTGCATGCCCCAGTATCCTGTCGGTCTGCGGCCTTTCAGGGCGTCCATGAGCAGGCCGGTCATGAGAAAGGTTTCCCCCCAAAGGCCGGCTTGGGCCGCGGCCACGGTCAGCGTGGCGACAATGGCTCCCAGGGGCGCGGGCAGGGCGGCAACTTCCGGGGTTGCTCCCAGGTCGGCGATGAGCGGAGTCAGGCCCGCGTAGAAGGCGCAGGCCACCGGGAGCAGATAGGGCCGCGCTCCGCGCGGCAGGGCGCGGATGCACAAGGCGTTGATGCCCATGGTGATGGAAATGTTGAAAACGAGAAGAACGATAACCCTTCCGGCAAGTTCGCTGCCCCGTGGGCCGAAGATCGAGGTATCGGTCCACGGCGCGCCCAGGGTCTGGAGCAGGGACGGTGTTTGGAGAAGCAGGAGCCAGTTGAACAAAAACGGGCTCATCAGAAGACATGTCTGGGCCACGGCGGACGGGTGGCGCCCATTTTTGGCCATGGACACGGTGAGAAGAGAAATATGGGCCAGGGCCATGAACGTGGCGCAGATGGGGCTTAGGGTCAGCAGGTCCATCCAGTGCGTCGGGGCTTGCCAAATGAGTATTTCGCGGTGGCTGGCCAGGGTCAGTACCGTGGGAACGAGCATGTCGAGCAGGCTCTGCCCGATGGTGGGACGATGCCCCGTGGCCACGAGGCAAAGCGTCCAGGCGCAGACAAGGCCAAGCGGGGCCATGGCCAGGGCCGGAACCAGGTGTGACGGTGGTAGCGGCCCTTCGGCAATCCAGAACGGATGACCGGCATACACCAGGGGCATGGCCCCGCAGTAAAGAATCAGGGCCGCGCAGTAGCTCAGCCCGGCCAGAATCGGATGGGAAACGGAAAAGGGTGCTTTCACGAAATACCTGCGCGGGGGTTGGCCGTGGGTGGCGTGGGTTGGACAGGGTGGAAGTTCATCGCGGGGCACCTTGTCATCAGGTTTTTTGAAAGACAAGAGCGGGGTTGGGCCGGCTCCGTCCGCGCCGACCCAGACCAGGTATATTCGGACGGGAGTTCGTGGGAACGGAATCAAGATGTTACGCGAGCCGGACTTGCCACGGGAAAGATGTCGATGTTAGGTTTGGAGGCATCAATCACCCCGATCAAGGAGGCAATTCATGGATCCCGCGGCGCTTATCCCTTCGCCCGATACCATCCCGGTGGCTTGGGGGTGGTTTGAATTTTTTCTGCTGGTGACCTTCGCCTGCCATCTTCTGCTCATGAATGCATTGTTGGGAGGGGCGGTGTTGGCCTTGTTCGGCGGCCGCCCACCGCAAGGGCCCGGCGCGGAGCTGGCCAAACGGCTGCCGACCACCTTGGCGCTGACCGTGAACCTGGGCGTGCCGCCCCTGCTTTTTTTGCAGGTGCTTTATGGGCAGTTTTTGTACAGCGCGGCCGTGCTTTCGGCCGTGTACTGGATGCTGCTGGTGGTCGTGGTCATGGTCTCCTACGGTCTGCTCTATGTCCATGCCGGACGGGCCAAGCGGGGACTGTTCGGCGGGCCGGCCGGTCTTCCCCTGCCGCTGGCCGTGGGCGGCTTGCTCCTCACCAGTTTTATCCTGACCAACGTCATGTCGCTCATGGTCCGACCCGAGGCCTGGAGCCAGTATTTCTTCAATGCCCGGGGGACGATTCTGAACCTCGGCGATCCCACGTTGCTGCCGCGTTGGCTGCATTTCGTGTTCGCATCCCTGGCCGGGGGTGGCCTGTTTGTCGCGGCGCTCAATCACCGCGCCCAGGGTTCGGACCAACACGCCGCATCGCGGGTGCGCCGGGGGATGAAGTGGTTCTCCGTGGCCAGTCTGGTCCAGGTCGGCATTGGTCTGTGGTGGCTGCTGACCTTGCCGCGCGAGATAATGTTGTTGTTCATGGGCGGAAACACGCTGTACACGGCTGTCTTCGTGGCTGGATTGATTGGAACCGTGGCTATTTTGGTCATGGGTTTTTCCGGCCGGGTTTGGGGATCGGTGGGGGCCTTGGTCGCGACGGTGCTGGTCATGGTCGGGATGCGCGACCTTCTGCGGATGGCCTATCTCAAACCCTATTTCCATCCGTCCACGTTGGAAGTGACCGGGCAATACGGCTCCCTCGTGCTTTTTCTGGTCAGCTTCGCGGCTGGTCTTGGGGGCATCGCGTACATGTTTTCATTGCATCGCAAAGCCGGGGGAGGGATCTAAACCATGGAATATCCTGTTTGGCAGCTTTCGACCTTGGCCGGGGGATTCTGGATTGCCCTTATTGCCACGACCCATGTCTTCGTGTCCCATTTCGCCGTGGGCGGCGGCTTGTTCCTGGTCCTGACCGAGTCCCGGGCAAGACGGGAAAATTCATCGGAATTGTTGGAATTCGTGCGCGGCCATACCTGGTTTTTTCTGCTGTTGACCATGGTCTTTGGCGGTATTTCCGGTGTGGGGATTTGGTTTATCATTTCCGTGCTCGCCCCGGCCGCGACGTCGAGCCTGATCCATATTTTCGTCTGGGGATGGGCCACGGAGTGGGTTTTTTTCATCGGCGAAATCGTGGCCCTGCTTATCTACCATTATTCGTTTCAACGGATGAAGCCTCGCGATCACATGGTCGTGGGCTGGCTTTATTTTTTGTTTGCCTGGCTGTCGCTGTTCATCATCAACGGGGTTATCGGCTTCATGCTCACTCCGGGTGACTGGTTGACCACGGAGAATTTTTGGGACGGCTTTTTCAATCCGACCTTTTGGCCGTCCCTGGTTTTTCGGTCCCTGATGGCGTTCATGCTGGCCGGGCTGTTTGGCTTTCTGACCGCCCTGCGCATTCCAGGCGAGGCCACGCGGACCCTGGCCATGCGCATGTGCGCGTCGTGGGCGATGATTTCCCTGCCACTCATGCTTTTGGCCGGGTGGTGGTATCTGAGCGTGCTCCCGGCCGACGTCCACGCCTTCATCACCCAGAAATCCCAGGAAATCACGCCGTATTTCAAGATTCTGCCCGTAGCTTCGGTGGTCGTCATGGCCGGGAGTCTGGTCATGGCCCTGCGTCTGCCGCGCGGTCCGCGCATGGTCGTGGCCGGTATTCTGCTCGTGGCCGGGTTCGCCATTGTTGGCGCGTTCGAGTTTGTGCGCGAGGCTGGCCGCAAGCCGTGGATCATCCATGGCCATACCTGGGCCCAGGGCGTGCGCCTGGAACAGGTTGGCGAGCTGGACGAGCCCTTTCT
>RZYB01000042.1 GCA_009930495.1 Deltaproteobacteria bacterium | reverse complement strand
CTCCAGGAAATCGCGAGGCTGATCAGGACAGGCTTCGAGCAATTCGTCCAGGAATTGGGCGTGGGCCGAATGAAAATGCAAGGCGCCATCCTTGGCCCCGCCCTTGTCACCCATTTCCAGCATCCGAGCGTGCCGGGCCAGCCAATCCCGGGGAAGCAGGCCGGTTTCGCCGTTGCCCAGATCGACCAGCCGTTCACCGCGCAGATAGGCGCGCACGGCCACGGGCAGGGGCACGACGACATCGCCAAAATCCACCCCACCCTTGAGCTCGAACCAATCCTTGCCGCTGCTGACCCGGATCGCGCCCACGCGGCCACCATGAATGCGCCGCTTATCCCGACCACGCACGATCCAGCCGCGATCCCCGAGTTGGCCCAGGCGGTCCCACACCGTGGCCAGATCCATGGGGGACCCATCGTTGGGAATCAATCCCAGGTCCTCGATCCGCGCCATCAACTCCGATTCCCGATCCTGGTCACGCTCGAACCGGGTCCAGGAGATCGTGTCGAGGATCTGGGCGCGGGGATCGTCATGGGCAACCTCGAACCCACCGTAATCAAACCATGCCCGGCTCCAAACGTGGGTTTTGTCCACGGTCAGTTCCAGGCAGGGCGTGATCTCGGTGGCCACGCGCGCGGCCGGCATGAACTCGGCGGGGATGTCGATGGGCGGGGGCGATGCCTCGTCCAGGGTGGCACGGACCAGCTCACGCATTTCGGCCTTGGGTACCCGGACCTTGCCCTTGCGCCGACGCATGGTCGTGACCCAGTCGTAGCCTACATCCGGAAAGAGATGGAGCAAACCGCCGTGAAAAAACATGACCGGTCGCGTGCTGAAGAACAGAGGCACGTCCTGGAAAGCCATGACACGGTCCAGGACCCGAATCCGGGCTTCATAGGTCCGCGCGCCCGAGCCATCGCCGGTCCATTCCAGGCGCGCCGTTCCACCGGGACGCAAGGCCGGGCACACAACCTCGTCGTCCATGACCAGGGAACACCGTCCCGTGGCGGCCAATTCGGGCAAAAGGTAGGTCAGCGCCATGACATCCGGCCGGTAATTCTCGAAACCAAGCCCGTGGGCATCGTACACGTAGCCGCGCTGCAGATACATTTCATTGAGCCGCGCCCCCTGGATAAACCCCAGAATGGACCGGTCCCGAAACGCGAGGGCCGTGTCCCGCAGCAAACCTTGACCGATTTTCAGCAACTGCCCCAGCTTCCCGGATTTGAGCAGGCGACGCTTGAACGCGCCAAGCCAGACAGCGTTGCTCGCGATGCGCACTTCATACTGCACGACAAAATCGATGCCGACAGCCTGGACCGGACTTTCAGGCGTGGACGGAAAGAGCAAATCGCGCCAAACCGGCGGTTCCCCCTGGGGTACGGCCGGTGCCCCAAAAGTGGGCTTCCGGGGCACGGACCTCGCCTTGGCTTTTGGATTCATGTGCGTGTCGGCGGCCAGAATGGCAGCCCACAAGTGTCGACACGGCGCTGCCCTTTCCCAGGTCGGGCAGGCGCATTCGGCGCGCACTCCACTCCCCCTGGTTGTCTCGATCACGACCTCGTCCGCGTTCTCGTCGTCCACATGGGCCACGATTTTGCGAGCCGTGGCCGAGACCAGGGTGACCGCGCCATCCTTGAAGAGCCTCTCGCCCTCCGTACGCTCGAGTTCACTGAAAACATTCCTGGATCGGTCGGCCCAGGATTGCGTGTTGGTTCGCGCCACATTTCCTCCGTGTTCTCTGCGCGCATCGCAACATAGCGCGCGGCGTGATCGCCGGGCGTTGTAGCGCGGGCCCAGGAGAAACAAAAGACCGGAAATACAACCGGCCAGGGATGACGGGGTGCTTCGGACTAGACCCGGATTTCGTCCAGGGCCCGCATGAGGGCCCGGGGCAGAAAGGGCAGGAGCTCGGCCACGCCCCAGGCCGGGGTGGGGTTGGCCAGAAGGCCCAGATAGCGATTGGCCAGGGCCGCGACATGGCAGGCCCTGGGCACGGGAGCTCCGGAGGCCAGCAGGGCCGTGACCAAGCCAGTCATGGTGTCGCCCGTGCCGCCGATGGGCTCCATGGCCGGAGTATCCGGGGCATCGACAGTGGTCACGATCTCGCCGGCCGCGACCACATGGTCCGTGCGGCCTTTGACCAACAGATGCCTGGCCGCGTTTTCTCCGGCATGGGCTGTCTGGATCAGGCCCGGAATGCGCTCGTCCTCCTGCAGCAGGAAGCCACGCGTATAGAAGGGATGGGGCGCGGTTTCGTCGGCCAGAAAAGCCATCTCGCCCGCGTCCGGGGTAAACAGATCATAATGCGGGGCGAATCCGCTCATCTTGGCCGCATACATGAACCCGGCGTCGGCGACCAGAAGCGGCCGGCGCCGCAGGGCCTCCAGGCCCCACAAAATCTTGTTGTGCCAGGCCACGTCGGGCATCAGGTAATGAAAGGTCACGCCGTCATGGGCCACGCGGCCGATCTCGTCCACCAAACGGGCGTAGAGCGCCCGACTGCCCGCGCCGGAGCCCGTGTCGCCGGCAAGCAGGGCCTGGGGCTGCTCGATGCCCAAGGTTCTCGCCGCCACGGAAGCCGTGGCCAGAAGCGCCGGCGTGCCACGGGCGATCTTCACGGCCCGACCGTCCACGTCGAGCACGTCGCCCCGCAGTGCAAACCCACCCCAGGTCAGACCGTGTTCATCCCTGGGCACGGTACCGACAATCAACCACGACATAGACGGCGCACCTCCTCGAACGCGAGTTGCAAGGCATAGCCACACAGGGTCTGACCCAGGACGCGCGGCTCGGGGGCCTCGTCCAGGGTTTTGCCGACCAGCATTTCGGCCAGATAGGGCACGTCCGGACAGCCCCCGCCCGAAATATTGACGATACGCCCATCCGCCCGGTTCACGGTGATCTTCATGTTCGCGGCCCGGACCATGAGGAAACCATCCAACTCCTTGACGTGATACAGCGAGACCGGCTCCAGAAGATGGTCCTGAACCACGGCCACGCGCAGGGGCGACAGGTTGTGGCCGTCCAGCACCTCCCTGACGCGCATTTCTTCCAAAAGGGGAAATTCGATGACCATGTCGCAGCCCTGGCGCAGCTCCGGCGGCGGCCCCTTGACCGCCACCATCACACCGGCCTGTTTGAGCGCCGCCTCGGCCCGGATGACCTCGCCCGTGCTCGGATAGAGCAGCATGGCCTTTTCCGACAGGCCGCGTTTGGGCTCGGTCTTGCGGGGAAAAAGCGCCCGCGCCCATTTCATGATTTGGCCAGATCCAGGCGGAATTCGTCGTTGCCCAGGTCCGTCACGGCCACGCTCCAGCCCTGGCTTTGCGCGGCCCGGCCGACATTTTCCCGGCTGGCCTCGTTGTCCACCACAACCTCGATTTCTCCGGAACCGGCCGCGCGCATGGCCTGCATGGCCAAAAGCACCGGCTGCGGGCAGGACAAACCCCGCGCATCAACTGTCTGTTTCATGATCGGCCTCCTACCGTTTGCAGTGCGTCACACCAATAAAAATCAAGACCAACATGCCAATGACCACCCCGGCCACGCCGTGCGGACCGATGCCCTGGGGCGAGCTGGCCAAACCGAAATTGTGGGCCACGCCAGCGCCAACCACTGAACCCAGGACAAAAATTCCGGCGTCGCTGTTGCCCTCGCCGGACATGAACAGCTGTCGGCCAGGGCACCCACCGGCCAGGGCAAAGGCCAGACCGGCCATGAGCATGCCCGCGAAATTCCAAAACCACATGGTATGGGCCACGGGCTGGCCCTCGAAACCGGGCTTGAACTGGCCAAGGACGAGATTGGCGACCAGGGCCGCCCCCAGCAGGGCCAGAAAACCGGACATCAGATACCACTGCCGGAACAAAAGCACGTCGCGGATGGCGCCCATGGTGCAAAACCGGCTCCGCTGGGCCAGAAAACCGATACCCAGGCCCGCGCCCAGCGAAAAAACCAAGGGCGCGTACGCCGCTCCAGGGCCCTTGAGGGAATACCAGAGCACGCCGCTCTGGGCGGCGGCGGGAATGGGCGGAAAAATCACGCGCAGAGCCAGAAGGCCCAGCATGATCAACGGCAGCATAAGCCCCGCGCACGAAGACTGGGATTGACTGCGGCCCAGGGAAAAGCCGTTCTTGAAAAACAGGGTTCCGATCCAGACGCCGGCAATCAGACCGAGCAGCCCAAACAGGGCGTTGCCGTCACCGCCAGCCAGACGCAGAATGACCCGCCACGGACAGCCCAGAAAAACCAGGGCGCCGATCATGGCGATCATGCCCAGCACGAATCGGATCATGGGCGATGAACCGCCCGTGGGCTTGAATTCCTTGAAAACGAGAGCGGCCGCGAAGGACCCCAGCACGAACCCGATGATTTCCGGACGCAGATACTGCACCACCTCGGCCCGGTGCAGCCCCACGGCCCCGGCGATATCCCGCCCGAAGCAGGCCACGCAGATGGCCATGTTGGCCGGATTGCCGAATTTCTGCAGCAACGCGGCCACGACTCCGATCAACGCCCCCACGGCGATAATTCCCGCGCCGGTGGCAAAAACATTCTTCACTCCCCGCGACATCACGCTCCTCCTTTCCCGTTACGATCCTCGCCCGCGTCCGGCACGGCACCGGCCAATGGGCAGGCCAATTCCTCCGGCGCAAAGTCGTGCCAACCGCCACACAGCGGACACGCGACCCGCACCCTGCCCCTCAGACATTTTTTCCCGTCCGCGTCCAAAACCACGGCCAAGTCCCGCGTTTCCCAACGGGAAGACGAAAAAACACGGCCCACGACCGGACAGACAAACGGCAACTCCATAGCCCCTCCAGAAGAGTTTCTTCCAGAAATGCCGAGTTCGTACGCCCGAAAAGCGGACCGCGTCCAATAGCGGAAACAAATACGAGGCTTGTAAACGGATTGGTTTTGATGATCACAAAGACCGGTTCGACGCGGCCAAGGACCGCGCCAAACCAAACGAAGGGAGGAAAAGCGGGGCCGTCAGGCCAGCCAGGAGCGTTTCACGGCCACGATCAACTCATGCAGGGGCATGGGCTTGCCGAAGTAATAACCCTGGGCTTCGTCACAGCCCATGGCCGCCAGCAGATCCGCGTCGGCCTTGGTCTCGACGCCCTCGGCCAGAACCCGCATGCGCAGGCTCTTGCCCATGTGGATGATGGCCCGCAACAATTCGGCGTCGCTGGCCTCGCCATGCAGACGGAGAACAAAGGACCGGTCGATCTTGATGCGGTCAATGGGCAGACGGCTCAGATAACTCAGGGACGAATAGCCGGTGCCAAAATCGTCGATGGAAATGGCCGCGCCGAGCCCGGACAACACGCCGAGGGTTTCGCCGACCCGGGCCACGTCGCCCAAAAGCACGGATTCGGTGATTTCCAACTCCAGTTGCTCAAAGGAAATCCCCGCGTCCCGCACGGCGGCGCGGACGCCGTCGATGAAATCGTCGTGCCGGAACTGCCGCGCGGACACATTGACCGCGACCTTCAATGGCGTCCCGACCTGTTCGCCCACGGTCCGCATGGCCCGGCATGACTGCACGAGCATGGACATGCCCAGGGGCACGACCAATCCGGTCTCCTCGGCCACGGGAATGAAGTCCGCGGGCGAAACGATCCGCCGGTCCTCGGTGGCCCACCGGGCCAACGCCTCCGCGCCGATGATCCGGCCGTCGCCCAGACTGACCTTGGGTTGGAACAGAGGAAAAATTTCCCCCCGCCGCAGGGCAAGGCGGAGGCGGTTTTCCAGGGATAATCGGGCCGAGGCCCTGGCGGTCATCTCCCCCTCGAAGAGCCGCGATTGATTGCGGCCCATGCTCTTGGCCGCGTACATGGCCAGGTCGGCATGCTTGAGCAGGGCCTGGATCGTGTCTCCGTCCTCGGGGTAGCGGGCAATACCGATGGATGGCGTGACGAACAGATCCTGCCCCTTGACCCGCACCGGCGCGGTCAGGGCCTTTTGAACACGTTCGGCGTAGGTCAGGGGCTCGACGCATTCATCCAGGGGCAGGGAAAACAAAAAGACAAATTCATCGCCGCCAAGACGGGCCACCACGTCGTCGGTCCGGATCAGACGCTGGAAACGCCGGCCGACCTCGACCAGCAGCTCGTCCCCGGCCTCGTGACCCAGGGAATCATTGACCAGCTTGAAATTATCCAGGTCCACGTAAAGCACCAGATAACAGCGACTGACTTTTTCCGCCCGGAGCAGGGCCACGCCAAATTTTTCCCAGAGCATGGTCCGGTTGGGCAGCCCGGTCAGGGCGTCGTAATAGGCCATGCGCAGGATCTCCTCCTCCTTTTCCCTCATGGCCGTGATGTCATGAAACACCCCGACATAATTGACGATGTCTCCGTCGCCATCCCGCACAACCGTGATCGACAGCCACTCCGGGTAGGCCTCGCCGGATTTGCGGCGATTCCACAGCTCGCCGGTCCAAAAGCCATCCTGGTTCAGACTGCGCCACATGGTTTCGTAAAATTCCGGGGGATGGTGCTCGGACTTGAGCAGACGCGGATTCTGACCCACGACCTCTTCCCGCGCATAGCCGGTGATCGTGCTGAACGCCGGGTTGACGAGCATGATGTTGCCGCTGGCATCGGTCACGATGATGCCTTCCTGGACGGTCTCGAACACTTTTTCGAGAAGCCGGAGCCTGATCTCATGCTCGCGCTTTTCGCTGATATCCTTGGACACTCCGAGATAACCGCCGGCCCCCGGACCATCCGGAATGGGCGTGGCATTGATCAAAAAATAGCGGACGCGGTCATCCAGGCGCGACGCCAGGGGACAGACCAGATCGACAACCGGGGCGGTGGCGGCGTGCAGGGCCAGGAGTGTTTCCCGAACCCGGCGTCCTTCCCGGGTGTCGGCGATGCACTCGCCCAGACGCATGGCCGGGGCCTCGGTCAGGCTCACGCCAAGCAATTTTTCGTGCTGGCCGGCCAGAAACACGAAACGCCCGGTCGCGTCGGTCTGCCAGATGATGTCACCGGAAATCAGGGCGATGTTCCGCAAGCGGGCCTCGGACACGGCCAGTTCTCCGGTCCGCGCCGCGACCCGCTCTTCCAGTCTCTCGTTCAAGGATTCCAGCTCACGCCGGGCATTGGCCCTGTCGGCCAAAATCCTCGCGGCGGAGCGCATGACAACACCCCCGATCAGGAGCTGGAGCACGATGGAAGCCCCAAGAGCCACGGTCAGCATGCGGTCGTGCAACCCCTCGACGCGGTGCAGTTCGGCCAGAACGCCACGGGCCGCGCCCATGCTCCGCGCGGAAAGCTCATCGGACCGGCGCGTGATCCGGCCGAAAAAAACCGTCAGCTCCTCCTGCATCGCCGCGAGTTCCGGGACACCGCTCCGGTCAATGACGCCGGGCTGATTGCCCGCCGCCCGGGCGTGGTATTCACCCAGCTTCCGATCCAGCGCGGCCAGACAGGCGCGCAGCTCGTTCCCGACTCCGTCCAGATCGGGCGCGGGCGCGTCCAGACGAAACGCATGTCCGGATCCACCGCCCGTCCCGGACGCGGTGCCGGCATCCTCCACGAAGACACCGCCCTGTTCCAAAAAACGCACGGCCCGGTCCACGGAATCCATGCTCGCGCGGACAGTGTCCACGGCGGCACCCAGGTCATCCGGGGACGCGACCAAGAGCATCCGCTGAAAACCGATCTGGGCGCGGGCGGTCTGCTTGCCGATGATCAGGCCGACATGGCCGATGGTGTGATGGCGCTCCTGCAAATCCACGAATGCCTGCATCCGGTGGTGCATGGCGGCGTTAAAGACCAGCATGGCGGCCAGACCGCCAACGCACAGGAAAAGCATCATGATCAAATGGACCATGATTGCCTCCAGCCCGGACTTCCGACGCCAAACCGCCATGCGCATGCGCTCCTCCTCGAAGTATGCACCCAAGCCAAATTATCGTCCGCGACAGCCACCGCGCCATTCCCGGACATGCGCGACACAAGGGACACATATCGCGCTATCTGCTTTCCATCTCTCTTTCAAGAAAGGGAAAAACGGAGCAAGCCACATCGCGCCCAAGGCCCTGTCCCCATCCCGACGCGAGGCAGGGCTGATCTGGCAACTCTTTTCCCGTGACATCAATAACGACACGCCGCGACACCACGGGCCGGTTCACCGCGAAAAAAGACCACAACCTTCTGGCTTCTGGTTGGAATTATTCCTTGAATCGCAAAGACAGGAAGGACGCTTGGCCCAAGGGGAAAGAAAAGGCGGGACAGTTTCCCGAAAACGCGGCCATCGGGGCGCCAAGGGCGGAGGCCATGGCCGCGCTTCCAAAAATGATCATCGATCCACGAACAACGCTCAGCCCCCGACCTCCACGTCCTCGGGCGGCGTCAACCGGGGTTCCTCGGGTTCAGCGATCCGAAAGCGTTCCTTGATGCGGGACAGGGACACCAGCCGGACCTCGCGCGAGGAAGGGGTCAGGAAGGACTTGAGCTTCATTTCGAGCACACGCGGGCTGAGTTCGCTCTGAATGGCCATGATGCCCTCGATGATGATCTTTTGCAGCAGCAATTCGTGGTCGGTGACCTCGCGCACCCTCGCGGCCATGGGCAGCAGGATGAAATTGGCCAGAACCACGCCGTAGAGCGTCGATGTCAGGGCGATGGGAATGGTGCTCAGGAGCACGGCCGTGTCGTTCACACCGGACAACATGCCGATCAGGCCGATGACGCTGCCGGCCAGGCCGATGGCCGGGCAGATGTCGGCCATGACCCGCAACACGCGCTCGGATTCGTCACGCCGGTATTTGAAATACAGCATCTCCGTGTTCAGGATGTCGGCGGTCTGCTCGCGGGAATAATTGTCCACCACGAACCCCAGGGCCCGACGCAGGAACAGCAGCGAGGTCTGCTTTTCATCCTCGGCCAGGGTATGCAGCCCCCGAATCTTGCTCTTCACGGACAGATCCACCAAAATTTCGACAATTTCCTCCGGGTCCTTGATTTTGGCCCGGTAGACGGTGCGCAAGACGTGCAGGACATGGCCCAGGCGGCTCATGCGAAAGCTGGCGATGGCCGCGCCCAGGCTGCCGCCGACCACGACCAAAAGTCCCGCCCAGTTGAAGTACCGGGTCACGTCGCCGCTGCTGGCAAAGCCGACGCCAAAGAGCAGGGTGCAGAACAGCAGCCCTATCAACGATTTTGCGTCCATGTTCCTTCCCCCTGGCTGGTCATCCACCGTCGCACGCCGGCCTTGGCCTGCTCCGAGTCCCCGTCCGGAGGCAGTGGATCCGTCGGATTTTCGGCGCTGATCACGATTTCCGCCCGCCGGTTCACGGCCGCTTCCGCGAGCGACGCGTCGGCCCGGACAGGCTCCTGGTCTCCATAACCAACCACGATCATCTTCCGCGCCGGCAGGCCCGAACTGGCCAAAAACTCCGCCAGGGCGCCGGCCCGGGCCGTTGACAGTTCCCAGGGCGCGGGCGCGCCCGTAACCGCGTCATCCACGGCCGCATGACCGACAAGCGTGATCTTGTACGGCGCCGCGACCAGGGCCTGGGACAAAAGCCGCAGCGGCGTCAGCGCCCCGGGCTTGATCCTGGCCTTGCCCGCCTCGAAAAGCTGCTCCCCGGACAAAACAAAACGCACGGACTTGTCCGGCACCAGACGCGGCGCGGCAAAGGCGCTCAGGCCATGCAGACGGATCACGTCCAGGGCCTGCTGATGGAGACGGGCCAACAGGGAGTCTCCAGCCGGAGGCGGAGTTTGACGAACCTCGGCCGGCGCGTCCGGCGCAATGGTCACCGTGGGCGTCTTGGGCATCTGAAAAACATACAGGGCCGCGAACATGACAAACATGGTCATCATCAGGTCGGACCACCACACGGCCCAATTGTTGGACTTGGCCGCAAAAGGGCGGGACAGCATGTCAAATTGCTGACTGAACGGATCAACGACCAGATTCAGGGCCGGCGTGACGGCTTGGACACCGACGGTTTGCGGCGGCACGGGATCACGCAGCGCGTGTACCGGGCGTTCGCACGCGGATCGGATGGTTTCCGGAGTGGGTTGGCGCATGGCAGACCTCCTGCCGTGGACAAGCCAGATTCATGCCAGGACCTCCCACGGGAAACCACGTCCAACAAATGCGCGCCCCGGTTGCGCCACCAGGGCCAAGGGGATATGCTCAAGGCATCCAAAAACCCATGCCACGGAGGAAACATGGCCATCGTCATTGACCACGAGGAATGCATCGGTTGCGAAACATGCGTGGAGCTCTGCCCGGAAGTCTTTGCCATGATCGAGGGCGAGGAAAAAGCCATGGTCAAGGCCCCGGACTCCACGGCCGAGTGTGTCCAGGAAGCCATCGACAGTTGCCCGGTGGAAGCCATCAGCAGAACCTAGCCGTTGGTCGAAGCACTCTGCAAAAGGGGGAGCCAGGCTCCCCTTTTTAGTGCCCGCCCCCGTACTCCGGACGGCGGATGATCCACATGAACGCGGCCAGACCGAAAAAAAACAGGGCCTGCACGAAAAACACGTCCACATAGGCCATGTAGCCGGCCTGCTGCTGCACATATTGGTAGATGACGCCCAAGGCCTCGCGCGGCTCCATGCCCATGAATTTTTCCAGGGACTCCTGGGCCTGGGTCAGCGCGGGGTCGTACGGGGAAAGATGTTCCACGAGACGATGTTGATGGAACTGCGCCCGCCGGGCCAGAATGGTCGTCACGAAGGCCGTGCCAAAGGACCCGCCCAGATTGCGCAGCAGACTGAACAGGGCCGAGGCGTCGTTCATGTATTCACGCGGAATAAAGGCCATGGTGAGAAAGGACAGGGGCACGAAGAAAAAGGCGATGCCGATAGCCTGGATGTTGCGCCCCATCATGGCTGTGCCGATGTCGATTTGCAGGGTGAAACGGGACATATAGACAAGAGACAGGCCGGACACGACAAGGCCGAAGCACAACAAAAACCGGGCGTCCATTTTTTCCGACAGCTTGCCGACAAAGGGCAGGAGCAGGAGCATGATGGCCCCGCTCGGTCCCAGGACCAAACCGGCCAGATAGGACGTGTAACCCATGAGATTCTGCAGATACATGGGCAAAAGCACAATGGACCCGAAAAAAGCGAAAAAGCCGAAAAACATGACCACGTTGCCGGCCGCGAAATTGCGCAGGCGGAACGTGCGCAGGTTGATGATCGGGCTCGGGTGACGCAGCTCCCACCAGATAAGAATCGACAGGCAGGCGGCGGCCACGACGCTCAGGACGACGATATGGGCGGACGCGAACCAGTCGTCCTGTTGGCCGGTATCCAAAACCACCTGCAGGCAGCCCAGGCCCACGGACAGAAGAGCCAGCCCCTGATAATCCACCTTCTCTCCGGCCGACCGGCGCTGCTGGTAGGGCGGATCGAAAACGAAGGTCCAACACATGGCCAGGGCGACCACGCCGAGGGGCACATTGATGTAAAAAATCCAGATCCAGGAATAATTGTCCGTGATCCAGCCACCCAGAAGCGGGCCAAGGACAGGGCCCAGCACCGCGCCCATGGCGTAGATGCCCATGGCCAGACCGCGCTGGGCGGGCGGAAAGGTTTCGAGCAAAATGGCCTGGGACATGGACTGCAGCCCCCCGCCGCCGATACCCTGGATAATCCGAAACAAAATCAGAGCCTCCAAGCTTTGGGCCAGCCCGCAAAGCATGGATGACGCGGTGAAAACCGCCACCGAGGCCATGAGGTAGTTTTTGCGGCCCATGAGCCGGGCCAGCCAACCGCTCATGGGGATGACCACGGCGTTGGACACGAGATAGGACGTCAAAACCCAGGTCACTTCATCCTGACCCGCTGAAAGGGAACCCTGAATGTGCCCCAGGGCCACGTTGGCAATGGACGTATCCAGAATTTCCAGCAGCGTCGGAATCATGACGCTTAGCGTGATCAGCCACTTGTCCGTGGCGCGCCCCCCGGTCACGATCAATCCAGATGAACGGTCGGGACCACGCTCATACCCAGACGCAGGCCATCGGTGGCGTTGATCGGATCGAACACAATCTTGACCGGGATGCGCTGCACCACCTTGACATAATTGCCCATGGCGTTTTCCGGCGGGAACAGGGAAAAAACCGCGCCCGTGCCGGCCATGATGGATTCCACCCGGCCCGTGAATTCACGCCCGCCAAAGGCATCGATCCTGATGTCCACCATCTGCCCGGGGCGGACCCTGGCCAGCTGGGTTTCCTTGAAATTGGCCGTGACCCAGAGCTGCCCAGAATCAAGAGGCACCACGGCAAACAAAGGCTGGCCGGCCGCCACCAACTGCCCTACCTCTGCCCGCTTCTTGGTCACGTGCCCGCTGACCGGTGCCAGGATGCGGGTATAGCCCAAATCCAGCTCGGCCTTGCGCACCTTTTCCCGGGCCAGGGCCACCCGCGCTTCCTGGGCCGCGACTTCCAGATTCTTGATGGAGGCCACATCATGTCCTGTCCCGGCCAGTCCGATATTGGCCTTGAGCTGGGCCACGGTTTCACGCAGGGCCGCCAGATTGCGGCCAGCGGCCCCGGCACGATCCCTGGCCGCGCCAGCCTGCGCCCTGGCGCTGTCCAGGATGGCCTGGGCCGCGTCCATGTCGGATTGGGCGATAATCCGCCGGTCACGCAGCTGCCGCAGACGACCGAAATCAAGTTCCGCGTTTTTCAGCTCCGCCTCGGCCTGCCGCACCAGTTGCCGGGCCGCGGCTTCTTCCAGGCCGGCCTGGTCCAGACTCTTGCGCAGGCTGTCCAGCTGGGCCTGGGCCCCGGTCACCTGAAACTCGGTCTGGGTTTTCTGCAGGGGCACGCCCTTGCGCAAGGAGGCCAGCTGGGCCAAAGCCGCGGACAGATCGGCGCGGGCCTGGGCCACGGCCACCTCGTAGCCGACGGGATCAAGAACAAGAAGAGGCTGGCCGGCCCGGACCAGCTCGTTGTCCTGAACCAGGACATCCTGGATATATCCGCCCACGCGCGGCGTGATCTGATGAATGCGGCCGTCAATGAACGCGTCGTCCGTGGACACGCACCCCAGACCGCGCACGTATTCAAAAACGCCAAATCCCACGCCAAACAAAAAAAGAATCAGCAGCACGGTCCGCTTGCGACCGGCCAGGCCGTTGCCCGATGCGGGCGAAGGTGTACTTGTGGTCATTGTCTATGTCCTGCTCCATGGATGAAAAAAGGGCGGTAAACCCCACGGCCAACAATGGCAAGAGCCCGGTTTATCTGGCAATCCGCGAGTTCCAGTCCACGGGCAGGCGCACTGATTTTCCGGCCTTGTTGCGGAACAGCAGGTGTCCGTGACGCAGGCCGAACTCAAACAAATCGCGGGTCACGGCCACGTCCTGGCGGCAATAGTCGAGGATGTCCCGGATGCGCCCGGCCTTCCACCAGGCCAGGGCCCGCAAGCCGTCGGCGCTTTTGGCGGTGCCCAGGGTTTCATGGGCCAAATGGTCCAGGGACAGGCGGTAACCCAGGCTGGCATGGACATCGGCCAGAATATCCAGGGTGGGCAGGCTTGAAAAATCGAAACGGCTCAGGCCGCCGAGCACAAGATAGTCGAAGCGGACAATGTTGAAGCCAACGATCAGATCGAACTCGACCAAATCCCCGACCAGACGCGGCACGTCGTCCTGCATGTATTCCCGAAACTGGCCAGTAGCCGAATCATAGACCACCACGCAGCTCACACCCATCAGATCGGCCCGGTGCCAGCCACCGACCTCCTGGGCGGAACGCCGGGTTTCCAGATCGAGAACCGCGAACCGAAACCCCTCCGGCGGAATTGGACCGCCCTCGATCCGTTTATCCACTCCCCGGGCTTGCCCCACCCCCGCCGAAGGGGTCCTGGGGGCATCATGCCCCCCGGCCGCCGGAGGCATCCCCTCACCGCCAACAACCTCGGGCGCCGTGCCGGACATCACCCCCTCCAGCACGCGCAAGGCAGCGCTTTTGCTGATGGGCCGATTGCCGGAACCGCACTTGGGCGAGTGCACGCAGGCCGGGCAACCGTCCTCGCACCCGCATGTCCGGATCACGTCCAACGTCCGCGCGAGGAGAACTTCGTAATTGGCAAAGGCCTGATCGACCAGTCCGCACCCGCCGGGCAGACCATCATAAATGAAGACAGTCCCAGACCCGACCTGGGGATGAAAAGGCGTGGAAATCCCGCCCAGATCGTTCCTGTCGGCCAAAACCAAAAGCGGCATCATGCCGATGACCGCGTGTTCGACAGCGTGGATGCCGCCCATGAAATGGACCATGTCCGCCTCGACCTCCCGTCGCACGTCTTCCGGAATGGCGATCCACACCCCGCGCGTGGTGAAAACCAGAGGCTCCATGTCCAGGGGCGTCACGCCCAGCTTTTTGCCGCCGCGCACGCTGACACGCTCAAACCCCGTGACCCGGTCCGTAACCCGCACCTCGCCCAGATGAACCATGGCCCCGAACACGGGACGCGAAGCCTCGGTGCTGATGATTTCCGTGGATTTTTCATGTCGGACCTTCGTGTAATAATTGACTTTGGCCGGTCTGGCCCGGACCAAGCCCGCCGTCAAATCCAGATCTTCGACGATATAGGTCCGGCCCTGGTGCAGATAGACCGCGCCGGGATGGGTTTCGAGCACGGCCCGAAAGGCGTCCACCAGGCCGATGCGTTCACCGTCACGCACGTCGATGATGGCCAGGGTCTGGCCAGTACCCCGCAAGGCCACGCCCCGCTGGGGCTGGCGGGCCTTGGCGAAGTATTCCAATCCGTCCGAGGCGCACAGCAATTCGCCATCCCGCACCAATGCCGCCACAAGGCCGGCATGTTCCCGCGTCAGCGCCTCGTCCCGACCCAGGGGGTGCTCGGCCGCGGCGCAACACAGATGCCTGACCGCGATGGCCGCATTGCCCGGATTGACCACGGCCCGTTCCGGCGACAGGGCAAAAAACTCGTCCGGATTGCGCATGAAATACTGATCCAGGGCATCTTCGTGGCCGATAAAAAACGTCACGGCCTCGCGCCCGCCCCGCCCGACACGGCCCGCCCGCTGCACCGTGGCCATGATCGAGCCGGGATAACCGACCAGAATGCACACATCGAGGCCGCCGATATCGATCCCGAGTTCCAAGGCGCTGGTGGAGATGACCGCCAACAGGTCGCCCCGGCTCAAACGGGCCTCGATCTCACGCCGCTCTTCGGGCAGAAATCCGGCCCGATAGGCCGAAATCCGCGCCCGCTGGCCGGCCTCGCGCTGCCCTGCCCAAAGGGCGACGAGCTCGGTCATTTTGCGCGACTTGCAATACACGATGGTGCGCAGTCCCCGGCGCAAGGATTCCTGAAGCAGGCCCATGGCCCGCTGGGCCGCGCCCTCGATGCCGTCCACAAGCCACATATGCCGGGGCGGACTGGGCGAGGCGCCCGCAAGCACCGCGTCCATGGGCAGCCCGGTCAGGTCCGAGGCCAGTTCCACCGGATTGGCGATGGTCGCCGAACAGCAGATAAAAACCGGCCGCGCGCCGTACAGTGCGCACAGCCGGCGCAACCGTCGAAAAACCCAGGCCATGTGCGAGCCCATCACGCCCCGATAGGCATGCACCTCGTCCACGACCACGAAACGCAGATTCGCGAAAAAACCAGCCCAGCTCTCGTGGTGGGGCAGAATGCCCAGATGGAGCATGTCCGGATTGGTGAACAAAACATTTGGCGGGTCCCGACGGATGCGCGAGCGCTTCGCGGACGAGGCGTCTCCGTCATAGATGGCCGAGGTAGGAGTCGGAAACAGGGTCGCGGCCAGTCGGTCCAGGGCCTGACGCTGATCCTGGGCCAACGCCTTGAGGGGAAACAGATACAACGCCCTGGCCCGGCGATCGGCGTGACAGGCTTCCAGAACGGGCAGATTATAGATCAGGGATTTGCCGCTGGCCGTGGGCGTGGCCACGACCACATGGCGGCCGGACCGGATCAAATCCAGGGCCTGGACCTGATGGGCGTAGAGCTCCCGGATGCCAAACAAGTCCAGGGCCCGGCGCAACGGAACCGGCCAGGGCGTGGCCGGTTCCCCGAAACGGGCGGTCCGGGCCGGAAAATACCGCCGGCCGGCGATACTGGCCGCCAGCCAGGGCGTCTCTTCCACGTGGCGCAAAAACGCGCCCACGCCCTCGTCCATGCCGGAATTCACTTGGCCGGAATCTTGTATTTCTTGAGCTTGTACTGGAGCAGGCTCTTGGACACGTCCAGGAGTTCGGCCGCCTTGACCTGGACGAACCCGGAATGAACCAGGGCGCGGCGGATCAGGGCGGCCTCGATCTTTTCGAGGGTGTCGGACAGATTGACCTTGAGCGGCAGCAGGTCCACGGCGCTCTTGAACTGGGTTTCCTCGTCGCGCAGCTCCGCCGGCAGGTCGTCCACGTCGATCACGTCCCGGTTGGCCAAGACCACGCAACGCTCGATGACATTTTCCAGCTGCCGGACGTTGCCCGGCCATTCGTAAGCCGAAAGGTAATCGATGGCCCCGGCCGAGAAACCATGGATCCCACGATTATTCTCGGTGGCGAATTTTTTGAGAAAATGACTGGCCAGGATGGGAATGTCCTCGCGACGTTCGCGCAGGGGTGGCAGATGGATGTTGACCACGTTCAGCCGGTAAAACAAATCCTCCCGGAAACGGCCGGCCGCGATCTCGTCCTGAAGATTCTTGTTGGTGGCCGCCACCAACCGAAAATCCACGGCAATGGTCTCGGTACCACCGACCCGCTCGATGACCCGCTCCTGAAGCACCCGCAGCAGCTTGACCTGCATTTCCTGGGACAACTCACCGATCTCGTCCAAAAACAGGGTGCCGCCCTGGGCCAGTTCGAAGCGACCACGCTTCAGGGCCACGGCTCCGGTGAACGAGCCCTTCTCGTGCCCGAACAACTCGCTTTCCAGCACGCCGGGATTGAGCGACATGCAGTTCACGGAAATAAACGGCATGTCCTTGCGATCCGAGGCGATATGGATGGCCCTGGCCACCAGCTCCTTGCCCGTGCCGGACTCACCCGTGACCAGCACGGTGCTGCGCGTCGGCGCGACCTTGCCGGCCAGGGTCAAGACGTCCTGCATGGGCTTGGAGTGACCGATGATGGCTTCCTTGCCAAATTTCTCGGCCAGATTCTCGCGCAGCAGGCGGTTTTGCTGCTCGGCCAGGGACAGCTTCAGGGCCTTGCGCACGGACAGCAGGATATCATCGTTGGCGAAGGGCTTGGTGATATAGTCGAAGGCCCCGGATTTCATGGCTTCCACGGCCCGGTCAATGGAACCGAAGGCCGTCATGATCATGACCGGAATATGCGAATGGCGCTTGCGCACCGCCTCCAGCACCTGTTGCCCGGTCATGTTCGGCATCTTCATGTCCGTGATGACCACGTCCACCTCGGACTCATCCAAAAATGTCATGGCCATGGCCGGATCGCTCAGGGCGGTCACGGTATAGCCTTCTTCCTCCAGGATGGCTTCCAGGATCAGGAGATAATTCTTTTCGTCGTCGATGATCAGGATATGATTGCCCATGGCTGTTACCCGCATTCCTCGGAAAAAACGACCACGACCTCGCCCCCGCCTTGCGGGGCGTTCTTCAGGATCATGTCCGCGCCGTGGCTTTGAAAGATGGAATTGGTGATGGCCAGGCCCAGGCCCGTGCCCTGTTCCTTGGTGGTGAAAAAGGGTTCAAGATAACGCGCCAGAAGCTGGATGTCGAAGCCCGGACCGGAGTCGCGGATGACCACCCCGCGGTTCCCGTCTTGGCAAACCGGCAGGATGCGCACCTCCCCATCCTCGCCGCA
>RZYB01000041.1 GCA_009930495.1 Deltaproteobacteria bacterium | reverse complement strand
ATCGCTTCCAATTCCCTGGAACAGTCCAACGTGGATCTGGCCACGGAGTTCGTGAAGATGATCACCACGGAAAAAGGATTCCAGGCCAACTCCAAGACCATCACCACGGTTGACGGAATGTTGACCACGCTGATCCAGCTCAAGCGCTAGGCGTCAGTATTTCAACAGGCAAAGCCCGCGTCGCATTCGCAACGCGGGCTTTGCCTGTTTTGTGGCCGTGATCGGTTACAGGGTTTTGTCCAGGAAGAGGCCGACCATTTTTTCGATGGAGGCCGCCAGCTCGAGCATTTCGTCGGCTGGAATTTTGCGGATCAGTTTGTCGTTTTCGGGATCGCGGACTTCGACCTGGATGGTGTCCGTGCGTTCATCGATATTGAATTTCAAGCTGACGCCAAGCGACGAGGTGTAGGCGTCCATGGCTTCGGTCACGTTCTGCAGTTTCTGCAGGGAAATATCTTCCGCGTTGTCCGAACCTGCTGTTTTTTCTGGGATATTGCCTGGCGTATGGGCGTGATTGGCGCTTGGCGCGTCCTCGGTGATGCGCTGGGATGACGACCCCGCGTCGATGTGGGGCATGAAATCCTGGGTTTCTGAAACTGGTGCTGTAATTTTCATGGTCACGGCCTCCCGGCTGGAGATTCTGTCATCATCCTTATCGGATCGGCGGTGAAAAACTTTAGAATGCGAGGCAATTTTGACCCGGTAGGCGGCAAATGTTCGGTAGCTCGGGGTGTTCTATTTTGTAACTATTCTAAATTAAAATAAAAAGTATATTTGGCACCGTCCCTGCTTAAAATCGGGTACAACCGTTTAAGGAGGTATACTCTCATGTCTTTGGTCATAAATCATAATTTGATGGCGATGAACGCCGCCAGAAATTTGTCCCAGTCCTATAATGACCTGTCCGTCTCAACCCGACGCCTGTCCTCGGGACTGCGCGTCAGTACCGCCGCCGACGACGCGGCCGGGTTGGCGATTCGCGAACTCATGCGTTCCGACATCGCCTCCTTGAATCAGGGCGTGCGCAACGCCAATGACGCCATTTCCTTGATCCAGACCGCGGACGGAGCGCTGGGCGTCATCGACGAAAAGTTGATCCGTATGAAGGAGCTGGCGGAACAGGCCTCCACCGGCACCTACACCTCGGATCAGCGCATGATCATCGATTCGGAGTATCAGGCCATGGCCTCGGAAATTACCCGAATCGCCAATGCCACGGATTTCAACGGTATTTATCTTTTGAATGGAAATCTTTCCTCGGCCAGTCATGATGGTTCCGGCATCAACGCAACCGGCAAGTTGAAGGTCCATTTTGGCACGGGCAACGCTTCATCCGAAGACTATTATTACATTCAAATCGGGAACGCCACGGCTTCGGCCCTGGGGGTGGGCAATCAATCCATCGAGAACGCCGGGTACAGCATCTCGACCCAGCAGGGGGCGCAGCAGGCTTTGGACGCCTTGAACGAGGCGATTGTCTCCAAGGATAAGATCCGAGCCAATCTTGGTGCTCTTCAGAATCGTCTGGAAAACACCATCACCAACCTGACCATCCAGGCGGAAAATCTGCAGGCCGCCGAATCCCGCATCTCGGACGTGGACGTGGCGCAGGAAATGACCGCCTTCGTGCGCAATCAGATTCTGACGCAAAGCGCCGTGGCCATGTTGTCTCAGGCGAATTCCCTGCCGCAGATGGCCATGCAGCTTATCCAAGGATAAGCGCACGCGACACCGCGACTGGGGCATTGATCAAAGACAAGCCGGGGCATGTGCTCCGGCTTTTCTTGTTGGTGGGGTGACTGGCGATCCTGATGGCGGATGCCGGCGTATCGGGCGCGACGCCAGGTTATGGAGTGGTCGGGTATTCGGACTGGAGCATCCGCAGCGCCCGTTCCGCCGCGCCCTGCTCGGCCTTGCGCATGCTGCTGTCGGTCCATTGGATCGTGCTTTTGTCCGGCAGGGTGACCTCGACAATGTATTGTTTGGCGTGCTCCGGGCCATTGCTGTCGAGCAGCGCATAGGCGGGCCGTGCTTTCCAGATGCGTTGCGTCATTTCCTGCAACAGGCTTTTGAAGTCCTTGGGGCGAAAGGTTTCGGGCGGTACGGGCCAATGTCCGTCGAACAAAAAATTGACGGTCCGCAGGGCGGAGTCGAGCCCACCGTCAAGGTAGACCGCGCCGAGAATGGCTTCCAGGGCGTCGCTCAGGACGGAATTTTTTTCCCGTCCGCCTTGAGCCGCTTCTCCCTTGCCCAACATTAGGCAAAGTCCGAGGCCGATCCTTCGGGCTGTTTCGGCCAGGGCGGTTTCGCTGACCAGGGACGAACGCATTTTGGTCAGATGGCCCTCTTGCGCGTCTGGAAATTTCGCGAACAAGACATGGGACACGGCGAGTTCCAGGACCGCATCTCCGAGAAACTCCAGGCGTTCGTTATGCAGGCAATCCTGCTCGTTGGCGTAGGAGGTGTGTGTCAGTGCCCGGATTAAAAGCTTGACTTGCTTGAACTCATAATGGATTTCAGACTGCAACCGGCGCAGTGCATCCATTGGAACTTCTTGAGACATCCTAGGTACTCCATGAGAGACGTTTATCTACACGCCCTGTTTTCCCCAAAGGCCATTGCCGTCATCGGATCTTTTGACAACATGGGCACGGCTGCCGCCGTGGTGCGGTCAAATCTCGAGCGCTGGGGGTATCAGGGGAAGATCATTCCAGTCAAATGGATCGGGGAGGACGCTCCCGGGGAAAATTTGCCCCTTGGCGTTGATCTGGCCGTGGTTTGCCTGGAACCCGGACGTGTTCCCGACGCTCTGGAATGGATCGCGGACCGTGGAATCAAGGCCGTGATCGTCACGTCGTCGGGGTTTAGGGAGATTGGCGGCCATGGCTATTACCTGGAAGAGCGGATTGTCCAGGTGGCCTCGAGTCGGAACCTGACCCTGCTTGGCCCCAACTGCCTGGGCGTGGCCTCCTGGTCGGCGCGCATGAACGCGTCGCTCATTTCCCGTTTGCCGGATCTTGGCAATATCGCTTTTTTTTCGCCGTCGGGCTCCATGTGCAATGCCATCCTTGACTGGGCGGCCAGCGAGGAAATCGGTTTTTCCAAGTTCGCCAGCCTTGGCAACCGGGCCATCATCGACGAAGCCTCCATGCTCCAGTTTCTGGCCGACGATCCGAAAACATCGGTCATCATCGGGTACCTCGAGGGCATGAACAACGGACGACGTTTTGCCCGCATCAGCCAGACCATTACCCGCGAGAAACCGGTGATCATGCTCCAGGCGGGCATGACCGAACATGGGCAAAAGGCCATTGCCTCCCATGTCGGCGCCCTGACCGGTTCCGAACGGGCCTATCAGACAGCGCTCAAACAGGCCGGCATCATCCAGGCCGACAGTCTTTCTTCCTTGTTCGACTTGGCCCGTGTTTTTGGCACCCAGCCCCTGCCCAAGGGGCCCAACCTGGCCATTGTCACCAATTCCGGGGGCGCGGGTATTTTGGCGGCCGATGGCATGGCCGGAACGAACATGACCCTACCGCCGTTGAGCGAGGGAACCGTGGCGCGGCTTGGGGCTGTTTTGCCGCGTCATGCCCGGATTTCCAATCCCGTCGATATCGGCATGGCCGCGACGCCGACTCAATACGCTCAAACCTTGCGGGAAGTCCTCGCGGATCGTCAGGTCCACATGGTATTGATGGTCATTGCTCCCGGACTGGGAGTGGATGTGTCGGAAATCGTCCGCGAGTTGGTGTCCGTGCCCAAGGTCGCGGAGAGATCCCTGGCCGTGTGCTTGATTGGACAGGAGGGCGTGCTCGAGGAGAAACGATTTTTGCAAAGCCATGGCCTGCCGTGCTATTCCTATCCACAAGCCGCCCTGGCCAGCCTGAACGCGATGCTCGGCTATGCCGAGTGGAAGAAAAAGCCCTACCCGGTGGAGGTCTGCTACCGTCGGGACAAGGCCAAGGCCGAGCGCTTTTTGGAGGATTGCCTGGCCGTGGGCAAAACCGAACTTTTCGGCTTCGAGATACAGCCCCTGCTCCAGGCCTATGAGCTGCAGTTTCCCCGGACGGAACTGGCCAGGACCAGCAAGAGCGCGGCCAAGATCGCCAAGCGTCTGGCCTGTCCGGTGGCGCTTAAAATCGCCTCGCCCGATATCGAATACAAACGTGACGTGAACGGCGTGGAAATCGGTTTGAACACGCCGGACGAGGTGCGCGCCGGATTTGCCCAGTTGACGGCACGGGTCCAGTGTCTGCGTCAGGAGGCATTCGTGTCCGGCTGCCTGGTTCAGGAAATGATTTTGGGCCGGCCTCGGGAAATCTGCATCCGCATGCAGCGCGATCCCAAATTCGGCCCGCTTTTCCGTTTTGCCTTGTCCGGCAGCCATGCCGAGATTTTCAATGATTTTTCATTACGCCTGGCTCCGTTGTCCCTGGAGGACGCGGGGGACATGATCCGCGAGATCAAGGCTTTTCCTTTGCTGAAGCGCGAGCGGGGCCGCGACGCGCTGGACTTGCGGGCACTGGAGGATGTATTGCTGACCGTGTCCCAGATGGCCCTGGATTTCCCGGAGATTTACACCTTGGAGCTTGATCCGGTTTTGGCCACGTCCCGAGGGGCATGGGTGGCCGGAGCCCGGATGACACTGCTGCCCCCGTCGGATTAGGGTCGGTCGTCGGGTCGGGGAAAGATTTCACTTCGTATCGGGAGGGAGCATGATAGGAATTTATGTGGGCGCGACATCCGGATATTCCGGCAAGAACATGATCGCCATGGGACTGGGGCTCAAGCTGCAGAAAGAGGGATACCGCGTCGGATACATGAAGCCGGTTGGCGCCTTGCCCCAGGAGAAGAACGGCGTGCTCGGGGACGCGGACGCTTTTTTTGTCCAGGATATCCTGGGGCAGACAGAAGACCCGGCCCTGGTCACGCCCGTGGTCGTGGATCAGGACTTCAAGATGAAGGCCTTCACCGGCAAGTGCGAGGATCTGATGCCCAGGATCAAGGCCGCCTACGAGGCCCTGGGCAAGGACAAGGACGTCATGATCGTCGCCGGTTCCGGAAGTATGTATTCGGGCAAGTATTGCAACGTGGATGGAATCAGCGTGATCAAGGCCCTGGATATCAAGGGCATCATCATTGACCGCTATGTCAAGGAATTGAACTACGACTATCTGGTGGCCATGAAGGAATTGCTTGGCGACCAGCTTTTGGGCGTGCTGCTCAATGACATCCCCCCGGCGTTCAAGGAAGAATTGGACTCCTTGCTCCATCCCTTTCTGGAGAGCAAGGGCATCAAGGTTCTGGGCAAGATTCCGAGCGATCCGCTCATGGGCGCCATCAAGGTCGCTGATTTGGCCGATCGCCTTGGTGGCAAGGTCATCACGGCCCAGGACAAGTCCGACCGGGTGGTGGAAAATTTTCTGATCGGCACCATGCAGGTCGAAAATTTCATGACGCATTTCCGCAAGAGCCGGAAATCGGCCATCATTGTCGGCGGTGATCGCTCCGACGTGCAGCTGGTCGCCTTGGAAGGACAGTGTCAGTGTTTGGTCCTGACCGGCAATCTGTATCCCAACGACATTATCATGACCCGGGCCGAGGTGTTGGAAGTGCCCATTGTCGTGGTCCGTGATGACACCTTTTCCGTGGCCAAGAAGATGGAAGCCATTTTGTCTCGGCACAAGCTCCGTGACGTGATCAAGATCCAGCATGGTTCCCAGCTGGTCAGCTCCATCATTGATTTCCCCTACATCAAGGAAGCCCTTGGACTGAAATAATTCCCGCGCGTCCGAGGATCCCAGACGCGAAGGCCCCGCTCACCGAGCGGGGCCTTTTCTGTTAGATTTCGCGGATGGCCTGGGTCAGCTTGCGCTGGTCATCCTTGAAGAGCTTGTAATTGATGGAATCTTCCAGGGCCTGCCGGCTGGCCTCGATGATATTGTAGGACACGCCCACCGTGGTCCAGCGATGCGTGTGGTCCCCGGATTCGATCAATACCCGTACCACCGAGGCCGTGCCCCGGTGACCGTCCGCGCTGGGCATGCCAGCCAGGACGCGGACCTTGAAATCCAAGAGACGCATTTCGGCCAGGTTGGGGTAGAAGCGCTCCAAGGCCTTGCGCAGCGCGCCGTCCATGGCATTGACCGGACCCTTGCCCGTGGCCGCGGTGTGTTCGACCAGCCCGCCCACGCGCAGCATGACCGTGGCTTCGGTGAAGGGTTCCGTGGCTTCGGTGAAAATCGAGTCCAGGATGCGGACACTGACCAACCGGAAATAGTTCCGCGCCCGCCCCAGGACGCGATTGACCAGAAGCTCGTAGGACGCCTCGGCCGCGGAATACTCGTAGCCTTGGTTTTCCCGGTTCTTGAGTTCGGTCAAAAGCTCCAGGACAAAGGGATCGCCCTTGTCCAGTTCAAAGCCATATTGCTTGGCCTTGTAGAGAATATTGGATTGGCCGGCCAAATCCGAGAGCAGGATGCGTTGTTTGTTGCCCACCAATCCCGGCTCGATGTGTTCGTAGGTGCGGGGATTGCGACGTACGGCGGCCACATGCACGCCGCCCTTGTGGGTGAAGGCCGAAAGACCCGTGTAGGGCTGGCGCTTGAAGCAGCGCAGATTGGCGACCTCGGACACGAAGGACGCGGTCTCGGTCAGGCGTTGCAGATTGCCTTGGGGCAGGCAGACGCGGTCCATTTTGAGTTCCAGGTTGGGAATGATGGAGCACAGGTTGGCGTTGCCGCAGCGTTCACCATAGCCGTTGATGGTTCCCTGGACCTGGATCGCGCCGTGGCGGACGGCGGTCAGGGAGTTGGCCACCGCCAGCTCGCAGTCGTTGTGGGCGTGGATGCCGAACCTGGCTTCGGGCATTTGCGTCGTGACCGCGTCCATGATGGACGCGATTTCTTCGGACATGCTGCCGCCGTTGGTGTCGCAGAGGACCAGCAGATCGGCTCCGGCCGCCCAAGCCGTGCGCAGGCAGTGCAGGGCGTAGTCCGGATTGGCCTTGTAGCCGTCGAAAAAGTGCTCGGCGTCGTAAAACAGCTCCCGCGCGTGCGGGCGCAGAAAGGCCAGGGAGTCGCGGATGAGTTCCAGGTTGCGTTCCAGGGTGATTTTTAGGGCATCGGTGACATGGATGTCCCAGGTCTTGCCGAAGATGGTCAGCACGGGCGCGCCGCATTCGACCAGGGTCTGCAGGTTGGCGTCACTTTCCGCAGTGCCCTTGGCGGCGTGGGTCGAGCCGAAGGCCGCCAGTTTGGCCGTGTGCAGTTCGTATTGGCGCATTTCGGTGAAAAAGCGTTTGTCCTTGGGGTTGGAGCCGGGCCAACCGCCCTCGATGTACGCGACGCCAAGCTGGTCGAGCCTGGTCGCGATGCGCAGCTTGTCTTCGGTGGACAGGTTCAGTTCCTCGGATTGGGTCCCGTCGCGCAGCGTGGTGTCATAGATTTGAATGGCGTTCATGGAGTTTCCCCATTGGTTGCTGGTCATGCCGTGGATTTGTCGCGTCGATCCAGAGTTGGTCCTGAAAAAAAAGCCCCCGGCCATGAGGTCGGGGGCTTTTGATCGCGCGAACTGGTTTGCGAATGCGTCACTCCCCCGGTCGTGACTGGATAATCACGGACAGAATAATGCAAATGGGGGTAATGGAGGAGGTCTGCATGACCGCTGTGATGAACAATGGAGAATCGATTGTCAAGCGTGGGTTTGTCTGTCGCGATCGATCCTTATTGTGCGATTTTGATTTCCGTGGCGTCGATGTATTCCAGTCCGTTGTCCTCGCCTTGGTCTCCAAGAACAATGGCCCTGCGCCCGTCCAGTCCAGAGGCGTCGATGCCGCGGATAATATAGCTGGAGGCGTCGGTGACCAGGATCACGCCAGCCGTCGTTTCTTCAAGAATTCCATGGATTTCCACTGTGTCATCGGCGTGGAAGAGGGCGGGTTGGGCGACGAGGCAAAGCGTCAATAAAAGAGTGCGCGCGTGGTGTTTCATGTAAGGCGGTCCTTCTCAACATTATGAAATAATTCTATAGACTTGTTGACAAAATAAAAGAGCTGTTTGTTTTTTGGGTGATGCCGTGGACGCTTGCGCTATGGATGGTGGAGCGTTTCCAGGACAATGCGGGCTGCCCGGCGGGTCGCGTTGCCGTCGCCGAGCAGGGAGGGGAGCGAGTCAAGGCGGCGACGCAGATCGTCCCGGTGGGGGCCATCGGGAATCCATTGCGAAATCCGGGCAGCCATGGCCGGGGGGTGGGCCGCGTTTTGAAGATATTCCGGAAAGATTTCATCGCCGAGAATGAGGTTGGGCAGGGAAATGTAGGGCACCTTGACCAAAAGTTTGCCGAGCAGGAAGCTCGGTCGCGAAAATTTATAGGCCACGACCGTGGGCACGCCGAGCAGGGCTGTTTCCAGGGTGGCCGTGCCCGAGGCCGCCATGATGGCCCGGCAGGAGCGCATGGTGGCATGGCGGATTTCGCTTTCGACCAGCGTCACCGGCCGTGTCGCGGTCCAGTAGCGGGAGATGAGCGTCGTGTCCATGCCCGGAGCCACGGGCAGCACGAATTCCAGTTCCGGAAAGCGCGAGGCGAGCAGCTCCGCCGTGCGGGCAAAGAGGGGCAACAGGGTCGCGATTTCGCGTTCGCGGCTTCCGGGCAGGATGCCAATACGCCGGGCAAGTGGCTGAATGGCCATGAGTTCCGGCGTGCGGAGCGTGTCCAGCAGTGGATGTCCCACGTAGTCGATGCGCATGCCATGCCTGGCATAGAAGTCCACTTCGAAGGGCAGGATGGACACAAGACGGTCCACATGGTCCCGGATAAAGGCGACGCGGCCTTCGCGCCAGGCCCAAAGCTTGGGACTGATGTAATACACGACCGGGATACCCAGGGCCCGCGCGATGCGGACCACGCGGAAATGAAAATCCGGAGCATCGATGACCACGAGTACGTCGGGCCGGATGCGCGCGAGATTGTGTTTGACGGTTTTCAGGAGGGCCACGATTTTTGGCAACCGTGCCAGAACCTCGGTGAAACCCATGACGGACAGATCCTCGCTTCGCAGAATGGGCTCGACCCCCTCGGCGCGCATGGCCGGCCCCGCCATGCCCATGAACCGGGCGTTCGGGTTTTGTTCGCGCAGGGCGTGGACCAAAAGCTGGCCGTGCAAATCGCCGGATGTTTCGCCGGCGCTGATCCAAATACGGGGACAGGGCGACATGGCGAGCCCATAGTCGCTTGTCGCGCAAATAACAAGAACCCCAAAACCTTGCCCTGGCTGGGGCTTTGGCTTAGGTCCCGGCCCATGCGTGCAACTCGATCCATGAACCGTGCCTGGGATATTGTCTGGAGCGCCTATGTGCTGGCGCTCGTCGCCTTTTCTCTTTTGCCCGCGGCCATGCCCCAGGGCATGGCCAATGACGACAAGCTGATGCATTTTCTGGCCTACGCCATTTTGGTTGCCCTGTGCCCCTGGCGACGCCGATATGGGCGTGGTCCCTGGGCCGTGTCGTGGGCCATGGCCCTGGGCGTCGTCCTGGAAGTGGGCCAGGATGTCCTGCCCACGGGGCGGGTCATGGATGTCCGGGACATGGTCGCCAACGCCCTGGGCGCGATTTCCGGGGCGGGCTTGAAATGGTCTGTCGAGGCCTGGCGGCCGCGGATCAAGGTTGCCAGCACCGGAGGCGCGCGATGAACGTGGCCGAGCTTTGGTCGTCGTTGGGATATCCCCTGATGAAGTTGGTGGCCTTGGTCTCCATGGGCCTTTTTATCGGCAATTTGATCGAGGCCCTGCACTGGACGCGATTCGTGGCCAGGCTGGCCCAGCCCCTGGCCCGCATCGGGCGACTGTGCGATATTTCGGCGGCCAGCTTTGCCGTGGCGTTTGTCTCGGGCGTCACGGCCAACACCATGCTGGCCGAGGCGTATGACCAGGGACGATTGACCCGGCGCGAGCTGATCCTGTCCAATTTGTTCAACAGCGTGCCAACGTATTTCCTGCATCTGCCGAGCATGATCTTTATCACCGCGCCCATTCTCAAGTCCGCCGCCTTTGTCTATTTGGGCATCACCGTGGGCTCCGCCGTGGTGCGAACCGTGAGCATCCTTGTCGTCGGTCGTTTGTTGCTCCACGGCCTGGATCGTTGCCATGCCGTGGACATGCCCCAAGGAGAAACCGTGACGTGGCGGGCTGTCCTGGACAAGACGTGGAAGCGGTTTCGACGGCGAATCCGCAAGATCATCTCCCTCACCGTGCCCATTTATATCGGCGTGTATTTCATGCACGCGTTCGGTCTGTTCGCCTTGGCGGAGCAGTTTCTCGCCCGGTATCTGGGGGGGGTGTCCTGGCTTCATCCCAAAGCCATGGGCATCATTGTGTTTCAGCTCGCGGCGGAATTCTCGGCGGGCATGGCTGCGGCCGGAGCCTTGCTCGATAGCGGTTCCATGTCGGTCCGCGATGTGGTCCTAGCACTGGTGGTCGGCAATGTCCTTTCTTCGCCCATGCGGGCCTTTCGTCATCAGTTTCCGTACTATGCGGGTATTTACAAGCCGGTTTTGGCATTGGAACTGATTGTGTGCAGCCAGGGCTTCCGCGTGGCCAGTCTTGTCGCCTGCACGGTCCTCTATGCCGCTTTTGTTTGATTCGGGGCGGCGTGTTGCGGGTTTCCAAGAGGCTTCGCGCCCCTGGATGACCGGCGTTTTGACGGTCAGGCAGGGCTGGTCGGGCTTCGTCGTGAATTTTTCTGGTTCATGGTGGCCACTGCCTGGCTGGAATTGGCGGGGGCGCGCTGGCACTGCAAACAAAAAAAGCGCCCGAAGGCGCTTTTTTTGTGGCGAGCGGCTGGTTAGTGCCGACCCGCCAGGGGCGTTGTCTACCGGTCGCGGCGAGGTCCTCGGCGGTCGGGACCGCGTCGATCTCCGCCGCCACGGGGACGATCACCACGCGGAGCACGGGGTTGCTCCGGCTCTGGCTCCTCGCCCAGTTCTTCCAGGATGATGGCCTTGCGGCTCAGTTTGATGCGACCCGAAGGTTCGATGTCGATGACCCGGACCCGGATGGCGTCGCCTTCCTGGACAACGTCCTGCACGGTGTTGACCCGTTCCCGGGCCAGCTGCGAAATGTGGCAAAGCCCTTCAAGGCCTGGCAAGATTTCGATAAACGCGCCAAAATCCATGATTTTTTTGACGATGCCGTCATAATCCTTATTCAGCTCGGCCTTTTGATCGTAGTAGAGGACCATTTCCCGGGCCTTGGCCAGCGAGGTCTGGTCCGGAGCGAAAATGGAAATCTTGCCGGAATCGTCGATGTCGATATCGGCCTGGGTTGCCTCGCAGATCGCCTTGATATTTTTTCCGCCGGGTCCGATGACCTCGCGGATTTTCTCGGGCGAGATATGCACCACTTCCATCTGCGGCGCGAATCGGGACAATTCGCCACGCGGCGTGGAAATGACCGCCTCCATCTGATCCAGGATGTGGACCCGGGCGGCCTTGGCCTGGTGCAGCGCCTGACGCATGACCTCGGCGGGAATGCCGGCGATCTTGATGTCCATCTGGATGGACGTCACGCCGTCGCGGGAACCGGCAACCTTGAAGTCCATGTCGCCCAGATGATCCTCGTCGCCCAGAATATCGGTCAACACCAGGTATTCGTCCGCTTCCTTGATGAGCCCCATGGCGATGCCCGCGATGGGCGTTTTGATGGGCACGCCGGCGTCCATCAAGGCCAGGGTGCCGCCGCAGACCGATGCCATGGACGAGGAACCGTTGGATTCCATGATGTCGGACACGACGCGGATGGTGAAGGGGAAGGTTTCGGCCGGCGGCAGAACCGGAGCCAGGGCGCGTTCGGACAGGGCGCCGTGGCCGACCTCGCGCCGGGACGGAGCGCGCAGCATGCGGGCTTCGCCCACGCTGTACGGCGGGAAGTTGTAGTGCATGAGAAAGCGCCGGGAAGTTTCTCCGGCCAGGGTTTCCACGCGCTGCTCGTCCCGCGTGCTGCCCAGGGTGCAGGTGCACAGGGATTTGGTTTCGCCACGGGTGAAGATCGCCGAACCGTGGGTTCGGGGCAGGAAGCCCACTTCCAGGGTCAGGGGGCGGACCGTGGTCAGATCGCGGCCGTCGATGCGCACCTTGTCGGTCATGATCCGTTGGCGGACGATTTTTTTCTCAAGGTGTTCCAGAATTTCTCCCACGCCCTTCAAACGCTCCGGCGTGTCGGCAAAACGGGTGGCCAGGGCGTCCATCAGGTCTTGGCGGACTTTTTTCTTGGCGTCCTTGCGGTCCATTTTGCCAGGCACGGTCAGGGCTTCCCCGAGGGGCGCGGCGGCCAGTTCGGCCACGGCTTCGCTCAGTTCCGTGTCTTCCTGGGGCGGCGTGACCAGAAATTTTTCCTTGCCCAGAACGGCGCGCAGTTCTTCCTGGGCGTCCAGAATGGGCTGGATCTGGGCGTGACCCCAGGCCACGGCCTCGGCCATGATATCCTCGGACAGGAACTGGGCTCCGCCCTCGACCATGACCACGGCGTCGCGCGTGCCGGCCAGAACCATGTTCAGGTCGCTGGAAGCCAGCTGCGAGGCCGGAGGATTGAGCAGGAATTGCCCGTCCTTGTAGCCGACGCGGATGGCCGCGATGGGACCGGCAAAGGGGATGTCGGAAATATGCAGGGCGGCCGAGGCGCCGATCATGGCCAGGATGTCGGCGGCGTGCTCCTTGTCGGAGGAAATGACCGTGGCGATGACCTGGATTTCATGCGTGCAGCCCTTGGGAAACAAAGGGCGGATGGGGCGGTCGATGAGGCGCGAGGTCAGGGTTTCGTGGTCGCTGGGGCGGCCGACTTCGCGGCGGAAATAGCTGCCCGGAATCCGGCCGGCGGCGTAGAGCATTTCCTGATAGTTGCAGGTCAGGGGCAGGAAATCCACGTCGCGGTCCAGGGCTTGATGCGTGGCCGTGACCAGGACGATGGTGTCGCCCCAGCGCACGGTGACCGAGCCGCTGGCCTGCAAGGCCAGTTTGCCGTGTTCGATGACGATTTCCGAGTCGCCCATGGGGACGCTTCGGCTGGTGAGTTGGAATGCCATGATGAACCTCGTGGTGGTTGGGCACTCCGTGCATGGCAGCTGGGCGGGTTTGGTGTTTAGTGCCTACTGCAATCGGGGATTGGAGCACGGACTAAACACAAAACCGCGAAAACGCCGCCTGGAGTGCGATTGGTGAACAAGCAGGCGGGGCCGATGGCCCCGCCTTATGATGTCTACTTGCGCAGACCGAGTTTGGCGATCAGATCGCGGTATTTCTGGATGTCCTTGTTCCGCAGGTAGTTCAAAAGCTGTCTGCGCTTGCCGACCAGCTTCAGAAGACCCGTGCGGGAATGGTAATCCTTCTTATGGCCCTTGAAGTGATCGGTCAGATACTCGATCCGTGCGGACAGCAGGGCGACCTGGACTTCGGGAGAACCGGTATCCGTTTCGGTCTTGCCGTATTCCTTGACAATTTCAGCTTTGCGTTCAGGGGTTAAGACCACAGCCATATCCTCCGGTTTAATGTTTCTTTCTCCTGACATGAACCACCGCGAACCGGTGTGGTCAGGCCTGCCAGAGCCCGCGCAGGATGGCCCAGACCAAGCCTTGATCCCGCTCTTGCGCTTCCACCAGGGCCAAGGGCTGCCCCGTGGAGGAGAGCAAGAGGGCCCGGTCTCCGCCTTGGGCCGGATACTGCGGAAACAGGCTGGTTTTCAGCCCTGTCCCATTGCGGACCAAGTCGCTTTGTTCCTTGGTCAGCATCAGCTTGGGCCAGTGTGGCAGCGCCTGGGCCATGGGTAGGACAAGTTTGTCCAGTCCGTCCTTGCTGTCCAGGACCGAGGCGAGATCGTGCGCCTGGGCCAGGGTAAACGGGTGGCTGGCCTCCCGTTCCAGTTCGCCGAGCACCGCCCCGCACCCAAGTCGCTTCCCCAGGCTGTGGGCCAGGGAGCGGATATAGGTTCCGGCGGAGCAGACAACTCGAAATGTGACGTGGGGCAGATTCAGATCGAGAATCTCCACATCGAAAATTGTAACGTCCTTGACCTTGACCGGAGTTTCCTTCCCGGCCCGGTGCAGGGCGTAAAGCGGTGTTCCCTGGTGCTTGGCCGCGGACACCGGCGGCACTTCCTGACTCATGGTTCCCTTCCAGGACAGGATTTCGCTGCGCACCAGTTCCGGAGTCAGATGGTCCCAGGGCGCCTCGGTCAGAATTCGGCCCTGGACGTCGTAGGTGTCGGTGGTCTGGCCCAGGACGAGGCGGCCGCGATAGGCCTTGCGATCCGCGCTCAGATAATTGGCCAGCTTGGTGCCTTGGCCAAGCAACACCACCAGCACGCCCGTGGCCATGGGGTCCAGGGTGCCGGCGTGGCCGATTTTTTTCTGGCCCAGGTTCCACTTGATTTTGTTCAGGCAGTCCGTGGACGTCGGGCCTCCGGGTTTATGTAAAACCAGAACGCCGTCAAGTTGTTTGAAGGTCGGCTTGGTCATGCCGTGGCCAACTCCGCGGACACGGCCTCGACCATGAGCGTCTTGGCTTGGTCCATGTCCATGAACAAATGCCCGCCGGCCGCGTTGCGGTGCCCGCCGCCGCCAAGACGGGCCGCCACGGCCTGGACGTTGACGCTGCCCTTGGATCGGAGGGAAAATTTGATCCGGTCCTCTTCCTCGCGCAGACTGATGGCCACCTGCACGCCCCGAACATACAGGACCGTGTTGACCAGACCTTCCGTATCCTCGGGACCGGTGCCGGTACGCTCGAAAATATCGCGGGTAAAGGCGATGAGGGTGATCCGCCCCTGGGCGTGGAGCGATGCCTGTTGGATGACCGTGCCGCGCATCCGGAGTTGGTCCAGGGTGCCGGTGGACTGCATCTGTTCGTGAAATGGGCCGGGAAGCAAGCCCAGGCGCAGGATTTCAGCGGCCATTTCCAGGGTTTCGGGGCGGGTGTTGTTGAAACGGAAATCGCCCGTGTCCGAAACAAGGGCCAGATAGACGTATTCACCCAGCAAACCGGCCAGGGGCATGCCCAGCTTGCGGGCCAGCATGCCGATCATTTCTCCCACGGACGACGCCCGCTGCTCGACCCAGTTCAAGGTGCCGAACATGGGGTTGCCAAGATGATGGTCGATGTTGATGACCGGCTTGGACGCGAGCCAGGGCGCGATGACGGAGCCAGCCCGCTCCGGACTGCCGCAGTCCAGGACGATGACGGTTTCCGGCTCGGTGGCGGGCAGTTCGCGGGGGATGTCCCATTTGGGCTTGAGCCAGGTGAAGCGGTCCGGAAGGCCGGATTCGTTGAACAGGGTGACGTGCTTGTCCAGGGCGCGCAACAGCTCCCCCATGGCCAGCATGGACCCCAGGGCGTCGCCATCGGGCGAAACATGGGAAACGATCAGGAAGTTGTCCGTTTCCCGGATGCGTTCAACAATGAGTTTCAGGGGGGGCGTCATAGACCATGTCCTCGAGGAATGTGTCCCAGGTGAATCGCAGGTCCGGAATGGCCCGCAATTTGAGCTCCCTGCCCAGGCGTGTGCGCAAAAAGCCCTTGGCCCGATGCAGGGCCTTGTCTATTTCCGCTTCGGCGGCGCGTCCACGGATGTGGGTGTAGAGCACTTCCGCGATGCTGAAATCCCGGTTCAGTCGGACCCCGGTGATGGTGGTCAGGGCCAGGACCGGGTCCTCGACTTCCTGGACCAGGAGCATGCCAAGAACCTGCATGATTTGGTCGGCCATCTGAGCCGAACGGCGAGTCGTGCTGCGTTGCATAAAATCAGGCTCCAAATACGTCCATGTCGGCATGGACAAGCTCGTCATCGGTGGAGGCTTCCACCCAGGCCAGGACCTTGGAGAGCTGGCTGTGCACGTGACGTGTTTCGTTGGCCACCGTGACCACCCCGAGGACCAGGATCTGGTGTGCATCCTGGGCCTCGGTTTCGGCCACCGCGACATTGAACGTGTTGCGCAGTTTCTGCTTTAGGCTGTTGGCGGTTTTTCGTTTTTCCTTCAAGGAAAAAACGCCATGCAGTCTGAATTCCAGACGCAAGGTCCCCACGATCATGGGCGTTTCCCCGAACCGTTAAATGGTCCGGGCCTCCTCGACTTCCTCGAAGGCTTCGATGATGTCGCCAACCTTGATGTCGTTGAAGTTTTCCAACGCAACGCCACACTCATAGCCCTTGGTGACCTCGCGGGCGTCATCCTTGAAACGTTTCAAGGAGCTGAGCTTGCCCGTGTAGATGACCACGCCGTCACGCAGCAGCCGGATGCCGGCATTGCGTTTCAACTTGCCGTCGCTGACCATGCAGCCGGCGATGGTGCCGACCTTGGGGACACTGAAGGTTTGCTGTACATCGGCCTGACCCAGGTAGACCTCGCGGATATCCGGGCTGAGCATGCCGGACATGGCCGCCTTGATGTCGTCCACCAGCTTGTAGATGATGTCGTAAAAGCGGATGTCGACCTTTTCCTGCTCGGCGACTTCCTTGATCTTGGCCGTGGGCCGGATGTTGAAGCCGATGATGATCGCGTTGGACGCCGAGGCGAGCAGGATGTCGGATTCCGTGATGGCGCCGGCGCCGCCATGGACCAGATCGATCTTGACCTCGTCCGTGGACAGCTTGCGCAAGGCCTCGGAAATGGCTTCCAACGATCCCTGCACATCGGCTTTGAGGAGCAGGTTCAGGGACTGCGCCTCCTCGCCGGCCTTGGATGCGAGGAAGCTTTCCAGGGTGACCTTGGATTCCCTGGCCAGTTCGCGGTCGCGGTGCTTGACGCGGCGGTCCTCGGCGATCTTGCGGGCGACCTTTTCATCCTTGACGATGACGAACTCGTCGCCCGCCTCGGGAATGGCTTCGAAGCCCTGGATTTCCGTCGGGATGGCCGGACCCGCGGATTTGATCTGGCGTCCCTGGTCATCGAACATGGCCCGGACCTTGCCGCTGATCAGACCGCAGACAAAGGCGTCGCCCTGGCTGATCTGGCCTTCCTGGATGAGAACCGTGCCCACGGGGCCGCGTCCCTTGTCCAGCTTGGCCTCGACCACGTGGCCGCGACCCGGCTTGTCGGGGTTGGCCTTGAGATCGAGCACTTCGGCCTGGAGCAGGATAAGTTCCAGAAGCTCGTCCAGCCCCTGGCGTTTCTTGGCCGAGACATGGGCGTAGATGGTGTCGCCACCCCAGTCCTCGGGCATGAGTCCCAGGTCGGAAAGTTCGCGTTTGACGCGGTCGGGGTCGGCCCCTTCCTTGTCCATTTTGTTCACGGCCACGACGATGGGCACGCCCGCCGCCTTGGAGTGGCTGACCGCCTCGCGGGTCTGTTCCATGACGCCGTCGTCGGCGGCCACGACCAGGACGACGATGTCCGTGACCTTGGCGCCCCGGGCACGCATGGTGGTGAAGGCCTCATGGCCCGGCGTGTCGAGGAAGACCACTTCGCCGCGCGGTGTGCTCACATGATAGGCGCCGATATGTTGGGTGATGCCGCCAGCCTCGCCCGAGGCCACGCTCGTCGAGCGGATGGCGTCCAGAAGCGAGGTCTTGCCGTGATCGACATGACCCATGATGGTCACCACGGGCGGACGCGGCTTCAGGTCCTCGGCCTTGTCCGCTTCCTTGGGCAGCAGGAAGTCGTCCTCGGAGAAGCCGACCTTTTCCACTTCGTACTGGAACTCGGCGGCCAGCAGCAGGGCCGTGTCGAAGTCCAGGGACTGATTGATGGTGGCCATGACGCCCAGGGCGAAAAGCTTTTTGATCAGATCCTGGGCCTTGACGCCCATCTGGTGGGCCAGATCGGTCAGACGGATGGTGTCCTCGATGCGGATTTTGCGCTTGGACGCCTTGAGCGGTTGCGTGATCTGCTCGCGCATGCCGCCCTTGTCCGCGCGTCGAGCTTCGGCGCGCTGGGCTTTTTTCCCCTTGCCCA
>RZYB01000040.1 GCA_009930495.1 Deltaproteobacteria bacterium | reverse complement strand
ACCGCCGATTTGCGGGTCGAAGGTGATGGGAATGTCGACACCGGAGGACGGGGGAATGATGAAGGCGGAAGGGTGAAGAGTGAAGGACGGGGATCCGTTAGTTGTGACCTCGCTGATGGTGAGGTTGGCGGTGCCGTTGTTGGTGAGGGTGAAGGTATTGGTCTGGATTTGCAGGCCAATGATTAGGGAGCCGAAGTCCGTTCCGTTCGCCAACTGGAAGTCGGCGCTACTGGGGATCGCCATTCCATTGGTTCCGAGTAGGGTGAATTGCGGACCTAGGGCTGTGAAAGAGTGGGATACGGGGTTGGCGGCATTGTAATTGGCATTGCCGGATTGAACAGCCCGGACAGATGCTGTGCCGATGCCTGTGAAATAGGCCGTTGTATTGGTGATGGTTACGGGTCCGCTAACCACTTCGAAACCAACCGCCAGTTCACTTGTGGATGTGGCGGCGAGGGACAGCGTATTGGTCCAGAACAGGTCGGTGATGGACGGGAAGGCAATCGTCTGATCGGCCTTGGAAATGTTTGCGGTGAGCGTTGGCTGCGTAAGGGTATAGTTGGTCACCTGTGCGCCGCTGATGGTCATGTAGGTGGACACACTGATATTCGATCCGGCATGGGCGCTGGCAAACGTCCCGGTTGTTTTGTTTCCAAGGGTTATTGCATCGCTGCCTTGGATACCGACGAGTCCTCCGCCCTGAATGGTGGCTGCCGTGGTTCGATCATACGTTTTATTCTGTGCAACCGCACCGGTGACGGTTAGCGTGCGGGTGAGAATGGTCAGAAGGCCTGTGGCCTGTCCCTGATAAAGGGCTTCATTGACGGTTCCTGTCACGGCATACGTCCCGGCATTGGTGGGTGCCCAGGCATGGCCATTATACGTAATGAGTATGGTCATCCCGGCAGGCGCAGTTATGGCTGTAACCACTTTGGCTGCACTGTCATAGATTTGTGTGAGATTGGTCAGAGTTACAACCACATGGCCTTTTGCCACATTGAATGTCTGGGTGGTAGACGCCGGTTGATACCGGTTATCGCCGGCCTGATCAGCGGCCACGGTCACGGAACCGACCGCGCTGTACACCAGAGTCGTCGCGTTATCCAGCGAAGCACTTCCGGCTACCACACGGAAGGTGACATCCATACCCGATGAGGCCGTGGCCGAAAGGGCTGTCGTGTTGGTCACCGTCGTATCATCCGGTTTCGGGAATGTGACGGTTTGCGATGCTTTTACGCATGTGACAGATGCGGTCGCGGCCATGGATTCGTACATGGCATCGGACGCCTTGAATGCGCGCACCTGAATCGTGCCCGTGCCGGATTCCGCCACCAGATTGGTTTCATTATTCACGCTGCCCGGTCCGGAAAGCACCGCATAACTCACGGATCCGGTTCCGCTGCCACCGACCACAGAAAGCGTCTGCGTGGAAGCATACATCTGCGGCGTGGTCGGATCAAAGGTCAGCGCGTACTGCGGTGCTCGAGCCACGTCGAAGGTCTGCGTGACGGTAGACGCTGCGGCATAATTCACACTGCCTGTCTGAGTGGCCACGATGGTGACAGAGCCATGAGACTGATACGTCAGATTGGTCTGATCCGACAGGAGAGCGGCCCCGCTGACGACCTCAAAACGCACCGGAAGTCCGCTGGAGGCGGTGGCACTGAGCGGCGTTGTACTGGTGGTGACCTGCCCGCCCGGATTGTCAAAGGCGATGGTCTGCGCGGTTTTTGCGATGGTCAGTTCGAAGAGCATTTCGACTGGACTGTTCAGCGTGCCAGAGGCCGTAATGGCATTGGTGGCGCGATACGTTCCGGCATCCAGACCGGCGATGTCGACCGTGCCGGTGACGACCGTGACGACATCCGTTGCCTGCGTGCCGCTCCATGGCCGGAAGGTCAGCCAGTCGCTGCCGTTTGCCGAATAGCTGATCACATTTGTCCACGTGAACGCCTGCTGTCCTTTGTTGGTCAGCACATAGGTTTGCTCTGAGGGATTGCCGCCACCCCTGGTGGCTTGGTACGAAAGCTGCGCGGCGTTGATGCCGATTTCACCGGGTTTGATGCCGGAACCTGCAAAATTCACTTCAAACTGCGGCGTCACGCTGTCATTGGTGATGACGACCTGCATGGTCATCGGCCCGAGCGCGCCGGGGGCCCAGTTCACCAGGAAATTACTTGCCGAGTTGACTTCGACGCGGGACGGCAGATTGCTGATGGTCAACCAGGGCGATCCGGTTCCGGTCAGTCCCACACCGGAAATACCCAGCGGCATAGCACCGTTGTTGGTGATACTCAGCAGCAGGGAAACCGCTTCATTGGTGGCGACCGCGCCAAAGTCGGTACCAAACAGCACCGATGCCGACGCGTTGGTCGGTATTTCGTTGGTGCCGCGCAACAGCTTCATGCGCGGAACGTCAAGAATGGTCAGCGTGGCGGTTTCCAACCCGCTGTAAAGCACATTGGCGACAGCGGCGGTGACCGCATACGCGCCGGGTTCGGTCGGGGCGTCGGCATTGCCGTTGTACGTGAGCGTGATCGGCGAAACGACTGGCGTGGACGAGATGAACACGCTCTTCGGACTGCCATCGTACGTTTGTGTGAGGTTGCTGATGGTGATGGTGACCGGCACCTTGCTGACGGTGAAGGTGTTGGTGGCGCTTGCCGGTGCCCAGTCGCTGTCGCCAGCCTGTGAAGCCGTTACCACCACGTCGCCGCTGTTGGTGAAGGTAAGCGTCGTCAGGTTATTGAGCACCGCCGGACCGGATGCCACCGCAAAGTCCATGGACAATCCGCTGGACGCACTGGCTACCAGGGTCACAGTGCCGGTTGTCTGCTGATTGGCAATCGCCGTAAAATCAATGGATTGTGCCTTGGGAATGCAGGTCACTGCGGCGGTGGCGGCGATGGTGTTGTAATATGCATCGCCGAATTTTGTCGCAACCACGGTAATCGTACCGGTGCCGGCGGTAGCCAGCAGGTTTGTTTCACCGATAAGCTGGCCGGGGCCGGATTGCACCGCGAATGACACGACACCTGTTCCCGAACCGCCTGACAAGGAAAGTCCGTTGGTGGAGCCGTAGTTCTGCGGCGTGATGGGCGAGAAGGTCAGCGCGGCCTGTTCGGCACGACTTATGGTGTAGGTGTTGGTGACGGGCACGGCGGCGAACCACTTGTTATCGCCGACCTGCGACGCACGCACATATACGGTACCGGCACCCGTAAACGACAGGTTCGTGCTGCCCGAAAGCGACCCCGGACCGGACACCAACGCGAAGGATGGTTGCAATCCGCTCGACGGCTGTGCAGCCAGTCCCAGCACATTCGTGGTCAGGAATCCGCCGCTAGCCGGGGTAAAGTTGGTGATAACTTGTGTTTCCTTGAGGTATTCGAAGGCATTGGATTGGGTGGTCACGCCATAGCTGGTGGAATATACCACCACGTCGCCCGTTTGGGCGCCGGAGCTGGAAGCTCCAGCCACTACCACAATCTGCGTGGGCGACTGGCTGGCGATGCCGGATGCCACGATACCGCAGAGCGTCACGTTGGTAACGTCGCTGCCGTCGCACAGGTTCGTGCCGCTGATGACCACGTCGTAGCCGCCCGTCCAGGAACCGGAGGCGGGTTGCAAATGATCAATCTGACCCGCCGGATTGTAGGTGTAGGCGTATTGCAGCGTCGAGTCGCCGTGATCGGAGGTTTGGATGGTGAGGGAGACCGGGCCGGCGTTGGTGGCGGGGGGTAGCGTGATGGTGAACCAGTTGGGGCCGTGGGCTTCGAGTGTTGCCGACCAGACGGTCGGCGCTCCTACCAGCACATTGGTGATGTTGCCGAACGCGTAGGTGTTGGTGACCGTGATGGTGTTACCGCCCGCGAGCGGACCGGTTAGGGTGCTCATGCGTGACTGCACTTCGTAGGCGCCCATGTCCACGGTGTTCCAGGCGATGCGCTCGCGTCTGGCGAGATCGGTGGATGCCACATTGGTGGGCGCATACGTGTTGTCGCCGGTGTTGTAGCAGGGGGAACGGGGCGAAAGGGTGTCGTCGGCGTTCAGCAGCGGATCGCTGGTGATACAACCGTCGACGCCGTGGGTCAATCCATCGGAGGCGCAGGTGTTGCGAATGGCCGTGCCGCCACTGTTGTAGATGTCGTTCCCCGAGGTGGTCGCTGTATTGGCATAGACGATGCAGTTGTTGAGCGTACCGCCGTCGCTCAGATACACACCGCCGCCGTTGCCTGCAGCCGCATTGCCAGTCAGGGTGCAGTTGTTGAGTGTACCGCCCTGATACAAATAGACGCCCCCCATATTTCCTGCCGCCGTGTTGCCTCGAATGAGGGTGTTGTTGATTTGACCGCCGCGCCAGCAGTACGCGCCGCCGACTTCGTTGCCGGCTGAATTATTTTCGATGACGCAGGCATTGACCACGCTGCCTTCGTTAAGGCCCACGCCTCCGGAGCGGTCGCTGGAGTGGTTGCCACTAATGGTCGAGTTGAGCAATGTGCCGCCGAGGTATAACACCACGCCGCCGTGATCGTTGTGCGCTGCATTGCCGCTGACGACCAGATTCGAGGCCACGCAGTTGGTCATCATGAAGATGCCGCCGCCCGCCTGGTCAAAGTTGCCGTTGCCGGTCGTGGCCGTATAGCCGTTGGTTACCGTGAAGCCGTTCAGTGTCGCGCCGCCGCCAAGGAACACGCCGCGAATGGCATCCAGGTCGTTGCTGCCATTGGAACCCGCAGCACCTTCAATCACCGTGACCTCTGGCCCATTGACCGATTGTACGGTCGTCGCGTTGGTAACGCACACGCGATTGGTCAGCGCGTAACCGGGTGTTTTTGCTCCACCTTCGCTATAGATGCCGTTGGTTACCCATACCTGGCCGCCATTGCCCAGCAGGTCTACGGCCGACTGAATCGTGCGTTTAGCACTCGTCCAGTGTGCGCCACTGCCGCTGTTATCCGGTTGTGCTGCATTCACATACAACGTGGTTGGCGCGTCGAATGTGTACACGCCAACGAAGGTGATTTGTCCCTGCGATTGGGACTGCACGGTGATGTCTAGGGCGCCGGATGCCGCCGAATCCGGCACCACAAAGGTCACGGAGTCCGCGGTCTGACTGGTAATATCCGTGGTGCTGACACCGCCCATGATGATGTTGGTGATGTCGGTGCCATTGCCGATGCCTGTGCTATCCAGCGTGACGGTGTTTCCTCCGCCATAGGGCCCGGTGGTGGTCGAAATGTTATAGCATGCTCCACCCAGATTTAGCACGAAAGGCGAGATCGGTCCATCGTTGGTCATGCGAAGCGACACACTGAAATTTCCAACGGTTGTTGGTGCGAATATCGCTGTAAAGTTGCTTATGGCTCCTGCTGGTAGCGTGGCGGGCAATGCCGAGATCGTGAAGGGCGTTCCGGCAGTTTGAGCCGACAGATCGGTTGCGTCCAGTGTCAGCGTGGACGTGCCGCTGTTGGTGATGCTGAAGGTATTGGTCAACGACGCATTTGGTTTGAGCGAGCTGAACAGGGTGCCATTCGCGGACTGGAAGTCCACGCTACTCTCAACCACGGCTCCATTGGTTCCGAGGATGGTCAGTTGCGGCCCCGTGTAAGTGAAGGCGTTTGCGGCGACGGTATTTCCGTAACTTACGGACTGAATGACGATGTCGCCCGACATCACAGAGCTTGATGCTCCGGCCATAATCCAGACGCGGTCGGTGGTCTGACTCACAATGGTGGCCTGCATGCCGCACAGCGTGACGTTGGTGATGTCGCCGTTGCCCAGGTTTGAGCCGCTGATAACCACCGGATAGTTGCCCGTCCATGAGCCACTGGAGGGTGTAACGGGGGTTGTGTTTTCTTCTGTCAGGATGCGGATGCGCGGCAGGACGCTGATGGTGCTGCCCTGATTGAAGATATAGCTCGTATCATTGGCGTCTATACGATAGGCGAAACCGCGCGAATCAATGGCGTCGTAGGTCGTTTGTCCACAAAGGCAATAGTTGGTAGCCTTGGCAAAGGCAGTATCCACGATGATGTTGCTGGAGCCGTCCCATTCGAACGGCGTATCGAACGTAAGCATGTCGAATCCGCCGGCCGTTGCCACATAACCGGCATTGCTGTAGCAAACCGTCAAGTCTGTACCCTCCATGCCGCCCGACATATTCACCACATCGGAATGTTTCATGCGCACCAGGAAGCTTGGCAGCGCTTTGCTCTGTGTCGAGGAAACCACATCAAAGCCAAGTGCTACAATACGAGCCGGACCAGATAGACCGGCCGTAGCGAAATCGCTGGCCTGATAAAGGAACTGATAGTGGCTGGAATAGTAATAGAAGTAAATCGGGCTAAATGCGGAGGTGTATGGCGACACGACGTTCGTCAACGATCCGCTGCCGATGACATACGCCTGCGTGACAACGCCGCCGGGCGGGATATACCCCTGCGGGTTATACGTATAGGCATTGGCAAAGGTACTCTCGCCCAGACTGGTGGACTGAATCACGATATCCCCCGCGCCGCCGTTGGTTGAGGCGGTTCCCAAGGTGATTTCCACCCAGTTTGCGCCTTGTGATCCGACGGTCGCGGCATAGCCGCCGATGGTGATGTTGGTGATATCGCTGCCGCTGCCGATCAGACCGTTGGTCAGGATGATGGTGTTGCCGCCCGACCACGGGCCGGTGTTGGTGCTGGTCTGATAGACCTGTCCATAAAGCCCGAAATAGTAGTTGGGAACCGGGCTGTTGTTTTCGGTGTGGCAGATCGGATTAAAGGTGCCGATTTCCGAGGCGGTAAAGACCACGGGCACATTACTGGCAGTGCCGGGGTCAACCGTCAGTCCGGTCAGCGCCGACACGTCGAAATGCGCCGCGCCCGCGCCGCTGTTGGTGGCGGACGCAATCACCAGCGCTTCCGTGCCGGCATTAGTGACGGTCAGCATATTAGTGACAATGCTTCCAAACGGAATTGAGGTGAACGGCGGACTGCTCACCAGAATGCCCGCGCCGGTGTAGGTGAACACATTGCTGCCGACGGTGGTGCCGTAGCTGGTGGACTGCACCACGATGTCGCCGGTGCCGATGTTGGTGCTGCTTCCTGCCGTCACCCATACGTGGTCGACGTCCTGGCTGACGATGGTCGCCTGCACGCCGCAAAGGGTCACGTTGGTGATGTCGGAACCGTCGTTGATATTTTCACCGGCAATAACCACCGGATAGCCGCCCGTCCAGGAGCCGGAGGATGGCATTGCGGGGGGTGTGCCGCTGTAGCCGCTGATGCGCATGCAGTTGAGCATGTTGCCAAGGGCTTGGGACTTAAACAACACCACGGAGAGAGCGCCGTTAGAGGGTGTCGCATCAGCCCAAGTCACGTAGTTGCTTTGCGAATTGTAGACATCCATCACATTGATATCTTTGCCGGCATTGGTGTTCCCACCAGAGGGCCAGTTGCCGTAATTGGCGTTGTCCGCAGGGATCCCGGGCTGATAAATTCCCGCATGCAGGGTGTCGCTGTTCGGATAGCTGCTTGAACTATAGGCATTCACCACATCGACCCGGTAGCTACTGCCCTGCAGATTGGTAATTACCACGTAATTCGTATTCAGACTGGAACTATTAACATAAACAAATGTATCCGCTGCCCCCTCGGCAATCCAGTCGTAACCCTGTGGACCCCAACCGCTCGTTGTACCCGACGAGTAACCAAATGGCTTGAGGTACACACCGGCGGCGGTTCCATTCGTGGTTTGCAGTTCTTTCCAGTCGTTGTCCCTCGCGATCTGCGTCCAGGTGTAGGTGCCGTCGGGCGAGGTATAGGCAGGATAAGCAGAACTGATCGTTGATCGGAATTCGATGCGGTATTCTTCATAATCCGCCTGTTCGATGCGGCCCTGCGGGTTGTAGGTGTAGGCGTTCGCGAGGAGAATGTCGCCGTATTCCACGGTTTGCAGGGTGATGTCGGTGAGGTTGGCGTTGGTGGCGGGGGGCATGGTGAGGGTTACGTAGGAGGAGCCAGAATCTTCTATAGATGCCGAGCCGACGCTCGGCGCTCCCACGATGGCGTTCGTGATCGTCCCGAAATGGCCGTTGGTGATGGTGACGGTGTTGCCGCCCGCGAGCGGGCCGTTGTCGGGGGTGACGCTGAAGACGCGCACGGTGTTGGTGACATCGGGTGCGGCGTTGTAGTTTGCACTGCCGGTCTGCGAAGCCACCACCAGCACATCGCCGATGCCGGTGAAGGTGAGGTTGGTGGTATCAAGCGTTCCGGGTCCGGAGCCAACAGCGAAGGTCACCGGATTGCCAGACGCGCCGCCGGTAGCGGAGATGCCGACGGTGGCGTTGGTTTTTTGCGCGGCGATTTGCGGGAAGGTGATGGTTTGCGAGCCTTTGGTGATTTCCAGGGTGCCGGTGGTCGAGCCGTAGATCAGCGCGTCGGTGATGGTGGCGACGACTTCATAGGAGCCCACGTTGGTGGGACCTGCGCTGAGTCCGTCGTAGGTGATCGTGTGCGACAGGCCGATCGGGCTGGTGATCACATCCACGGTGATGGCGCCGCCGGTATAGCCCTGTGTGAGGTTGGTGAGCGTGATCTGGCCGGGAGCGCGGATGACATCCCAGCTTTGGGTGACAGGGGGTGCGGCATTGTAGTTAAGATTGCCGACCTGCGATGCGGCCACCACGACGGTACCGGTCGAGGTATAGTTCAGATAGGTCTTATAGGCCATATTTGTGAGGACTCCCGGCCCGCTGATGAGGGTATAAGTCGGGGCGAGTCCGCTGTTGACGGTGGCATCCAGCAGGGTTTCGTTGGTGTAGGTTTGGGTGCCGGGATTCGTCCAGGTGATGGTTTGGGCGATGGGGGCGACCACAAGGCTTACCCGTACAAGCTGCGGGCTGTTGGTGGCGGTGGCGCACCAGACGCTGACGGTGGCGGTGTGTGTGCCGGCATTCAGTCCGGTCAGGCTGACGGCATTGGTGATCGTCTGCGACGCCGATGCATTGAGCGAGCCGGTTTCCGGCGCGACCGTCAACCAGTTTTCGCCGAACGATGCATAGGCGATGGTGTTGCTGAATGCCAGCGTGTCGCCGCCGGTATTGCTGACAGTGAAGGTCTGCGCTGCGGGGACTGAACCGCCATAGGAGGCGCTGAACGTGAGGGAGGTCGTTGAAAGCCCCAGTCCCGAACCGCTACCGTAGCTTTTCACATTGTATACACTGACGGTGTTGCCAAGGAAGTCGGGCGCGTAGGGGTCTATGGCGACGTTGTCGCGGAAGATGAGTTCGCCAAGCTGATCGCCACCCTGCGAGGCGCAGACTACGGTGATTTGTCCGGTGGCGCCGATCGCCAGTTCATTGGTCGGGAAGGCGGTGACGGTGAAGGATGGTCCGCCCTGCCCTGCTCCGTCAATGGCGGTGAGGGTTAGCGGTGCGTTGCCGGTGTTGCGGATGCCGAAGATGTTGGTGCGGGACTGACTGACCATCATGCTGCCGAAGTCGGTGCCGTTGGCTGCGCTGGCCGCGCTCCCGGGTGCAATGTCCGCGCCATTGGTGCCGATCAGGGTAATCGCGCCGCGCAGGTAGGTGAAGCCGTTGGATGCGATCACCAATCCGTAGGTGGCCGAGCGGATTTCCACGTTGCCGGTTTGGAATCCGGAGCTGGAAGCTCCGGCTACCACGACAATCTGTGTGGACGATACGCTGACCACTTCGGCGGTTGTGCCGCAGAGGGTAACCCATTCCACGTCGTTCGACGCTTCGCCGCACAGGTTCGTACCGCGAAGGGTCACTTCATAGCCGCCCGCTGGATAGCCGCTAATGGGCGAGACACCGCCGTCGGTCATGCGCCAGAGATTGGAATGCAGTGGAAGGATTGTGTCCATGCCACCCGCCACATACGCCGCGCCGCGCCAGAAAGTGGCCGCCGAAGCATACAGGTTGGTCGGCATCACGCTGGCGGAACTCCAGCCGATGCCATCGTAGCGGTACGCCGAATCTTTGACCGCCGCGCCGTCCGACCCACCGAATGCGTACACGCGGTTATTGAGCGTGGCCGCGCCTGCGCCGAACAGCACGGATGGCAATCCCGGTTCGTTCACCCAGGAGCTGCCATTGAAACTATACTGATTGAACGTTGCCGCGCTGCCGTCATTGCGTCCGCCGAACGCATAAAGTTTTCCGTTGCGCACCGCACCGCCCTGTTCACTGCGGGCGGCTGGCAATCCGGCTGTCGGCGTCCAGCTCGTGCCGTCGAAGAGGTAGGCATTCGTGCGATAGGTGTCCGAAGCATCCTGTCCGCCTGCCACGACGATGTTTCCGTCGACCACACCGGCCACGCCCTTCGTAACCGCACCCGGCAATCCGGCAACCTGCGTCCAGTTAGTGCCGTTAAAGGAATAAACATTCGTGACGGCAGTATTCGTGAACGAGCCGCCGATGTAATAGGCAAGTCCGTTCAGCACGATGCCCGCGCCCGCGCTGCGTGCTTCCGGAAGGCTTGGCGCGTCATGCCAGCGATAGCCGTCGAAGCGATATACGTTGGTCACGCTCTCGTAGGCTGTATCCAGACCACCCGCCACATAAAGCTGATCGTTCAGCACGAAGGCCGCATGCTGGTAAAGTGCCTGAGGCAGCCCCGGCAGTTCTTCCCACGCAAAGTCCGACCCGTAAATCACCGGCGCGGGCGCATAGGTATAGGCATTGGGCAGCGTCGTTTCGCCGAGGATCGTCGAAATCACTACGATGTCAACCAGTCCCGCCGCATGACCCGGCATGGCGATGCGCACCCAGTTTTCGCCCTGCGCAATGGGAACAACGCTCATGCCGCCGACGATCACCTCCGTGATGTCGCCAAAGCCCATCTGCGCTCCGTTGGTAATCGTTACCACCTGTCCGCCCTCTTCCGCGCCGACCGTGGCGGACAAAGCCCACGCCGTACCGGCGACATTCATCGAGGCATGGCCCAAATCGCTTTCGAGCACCAGCGTGGCGGACGGGTTGCCGCCCGACTGCGGCTGGAACACCACCGCGAAATTGGACACCGCATGGACGTCGAGCGTCAGGCTCGTTGGCGACACGCTGAAGACGTTCGCCTGCGCACCGGTGAAGCTCATGGAGGAAATCGTGACCGCGCTGCCGATGTTGTTGGTGATGGCAAACACGTTGGTGATGGCCGCGCCGCCGCCTGCATTATCAAACAGCGTACCGTTCTCTTCGCGGGGTTCGCTGCCGCTGGCGATGAGCGAACCGTCCGTGCCCAGCACCGAGTAGGCGCCCGCATAACGGAAAGCATCCGCCAGCGTGGAAATCCCGTGCGAGGTCGAATAAATGGTCACCGCCCCCGACATCTCGCCCGGTGCTGCGCCTGCGCGCACCACCACCTGCGTGGCGCTCATGCTGACGATTTCCGCGGCTTCCACGCCGCACAGTGTCACGCTGGTCACATCATCCGCGCACAGATCGCGTCCGCTGATGACCACTTCGTAGCCGCCGGTGGTGATGCCGATGCTCGGCGTAACGCCTTGCGTGCCAAAGGAGGCCCGCACCCCGAGTTGATAAAGGTTATACGACGCGGTGCCGCCGGTGAACAGATAGGACTGATCCGTGGTGCCATACAGAAAGCGCCCCTGGTATGCATAGTCCGGAGCGTAGAAATAATACGCGCGCCCGCTTTGCGAGGAAGTGCCAACCGGCGAAAACGCGGAATCGAGGATAATATTCTGCTGGCCATCCCATTCGAACGTCGTGGTCAAATCCAGCATATCGAAATCGCCAGCAATCGGAGCATAACTGGCGTTGCTGTAGCACACGCTCAGTCCGCTCGAATCAAAACCGGCGCTCATATTCGTTGCGGTGGTGTGCTTGAGGCGGAACAGGAAATTCGGCAGCGCGCTCGCCGGGGATTGGTATACATTGAACCCTAGGGCCGAGATGGTGGCCGGGCCTTCGATGCCTGCCGCTGCCAGTTGGTCGGCCGTATAGACAAACTGAAAATGGCGCGATTTATAATAAACATTGATCGGCGCATGCTGGGTGGTGCTGTCGATACGCTCCGGGCCGCCGATGGAAAATCCGTCATCAACCACCCGGTTAATCCAGCCCGCAGGATTGTAGGTGTAGGCCGACGGCAGGGTGTATGAACCGTCGGATGTTTGCAGCACGATGTCCACCGTACCCGCGTTGGTCGCGGAGGGCATGATCAGGGAGAGCCAGTTTGTGCCGGATGATGCCGGCGAGACGCCGGCGCTCCCAACCAGCACATTCGTCACCGTGCCCACCGCGAGATTGGTCAGGACGAGCGTGTTGCCGCCCGCGTACGGTCCGTTGTTCGTGGAGAGACCTGCCGCCACACATTCCAGATTCAGCACAAATGGATTGTTCGCGGTGCTGTTGTTGGCCACCTGCACGGCAGCCGTAAATGTGCCGGACACCGCCGGAGAAAACACCACCTGCACCGTGCCGGTCTGACCCGCCGCCAGCGACGACGGCCAGATGCACTCGAACGCCGACGCGCCAGAACCATTGGTCTGCACACCCGTGATATTCAGCGTCACATCGCCCGGATTGACCAGGGTAAACGTATTCGTGAGGCGCTGTCCCGCCGCCAGCATCGAACGGGTGCCCGCTTCGGTTGCCGCCGGACTTGCGTTCGAGAACAGGCTGCCGGTCAGATCATACAACGCCAACCCGGCACCACCGGTGTAGGTGAACACATTGGATGCCGTGATGATGCCATAATCGTACGTATAGACCATCGCGTCACCCGTCCCCGCCCCGACAGCCGTCGTCACCACGATCTGGGTGGACGACACGCTGTTGATGGATGCCACGTCCACGCCGCAGATCGTGACGCGATAGACATCGTCCGCCGAACCGTTGCCCAGGTTGAAGCCGTGGATCGTCACCTGCGTGCCGCCCGCCGCCGGACCGGTCTGGGGTGCAAGGCCGTTGGTCAGGGCGAACTCAAAGAAGGCGACGTTGGTCGCACCGGTCATGAAATTGGTGTTAACGCCAATCCGGGGGAACAAGCCGCCGGCATAAATGCCGCGCGGTGTTTTGAACAGCGAATTGATGTGCCATGCGTTGAGGCCGTACTCACCATAATTTGTAGTCAGTCCCTGCGTGCCGATGGCGCTCCAGGACGTGCCGTCGAACGCGGCCACGCACGAATAATTGCTGCCCGGCGGTGCCGGCGTGTACCACATTTGAACACCCGCCGCGAACAGGTATTGCCCGTCGGTACAAAGCGCGCGCGTTCCGGTGTTGTCTTTATTCATCATGTTACGCATGCCCACGAAGCCCGGAACGTTTTGCCAGCCGGGGTAATACGAGGTGCCGTCACGATACAACAACTGCATTTTGCCGCTGTCCGCGGTATACGGATCACAAAACGCCTGCCCCGCATAGTATTTCCCTTTGAACTCGCAAAAGGAGAGGGCGCGCGCGGAGTAGGAGTCGGCATAATCATTCGTATCCACCCAGCCGGCATCCGGCCAGTCCGATCCGCTCCAGTACTGCACCGGATTGGCATAATGATTCACCTGCCAGGGCCGCTCGCCGCTGCGGTACAACCGTCCCATATAGGTTCCCAGCGCATAGACGGTTGCGGTGTAGCTGTTGTCGGCCAGCGCCGTCCAGCTTGAGCCGTTGTAGCGGAACACATCCGGTGCTCCCGGATAGGAGTAGTGATAATCCGCGGCGTACAGGTTGGTGCCGTCGTGGTGCAACGCACGGCACCACGGTTCGGTGTTGGCCGTGACCGAAGTGTAGGTGAGCGGAGTCCAATCCTGCCTGGATCCGCGCAGAATGGGGGCTCTTTTTCCCACCTGCCCATAATAATTCGTGAGGTTCAGTCCCCCGACATAGAGATGATCCCCCTGCCGGGTCATACTGGTTACATAAGTTGCCTTGATGCCCGTTTCGTTCCACCTTCCATTTTCGAAGTAGGCCACTTGCGAATCACTATAGAATCCATCCATGTCAAGCTCGCCGGCAACATATAGCCTGCCATCCGGCCCGAATGCCATGGCATAAATATCCTCTCGGGATGTAGTCATGCTAAACCCCAAATTTTTCCAGATGCCCTGCCAGACGTTCGACTGGATATCGGGGCGTCCGATGAACGCCTTGTCGCGATAGACATAGCCCAGATTTGTCCAGTAGCCGCAGGAGTACGTGACTTCCCCGTGTCCTTCGGTGTAGAGCCTGACGTTGGTGACGGACATGAACGCCCATTCCGCCGGCGGCATCAGGAACGTCACGCTGTTGGAGCCCTGCGCGGTCACGGCCACGGCCTGCCCGTTGACGTAGGCGCTGGTCACATTTACGCCGCCGCCGAAGTCCGCGTAGCTGAGCGTCACGGGATTTCCGCCGCTGGCCGTGCCGGCATTGGTGCTGAATGCATAGACATTCGACGCGCCGATGTAGCGGAACATATCCCATTTATAGGCGTATCCGTACTTTTTAGATTGGATTTCCGAGATACGTCCCGCGCCAAAGCCCGCGCCCGCAATCACGATCACCTGCGTCGGCATCGCGCTCACGATGGATGCCACGTTGACCCCCGCCAGCTTCACATAGTCCAGATCATCCGCGTCGCTGCACAGGTTCAAGCCCCGGATAATAACCTGATAACCGCCCGTGTAGGAACCGGAGTTCGGCGTCGCGCTGCTTAGCGTCGGCGGGCTGTTGAAATAGAACGAGTTGAGCAGCGAGCGGTGTTGGATGGCGTCCCTAACCGCGCCGTCCTGCCAGCCGGTTGTTACGCCCACGTTGGGCGTCGTGATCCGCATCCAGTTCGTGCCCATCGCCGTGATCGCGCCGCTTATGCCTCTGAATGAAATGCCCGCTACGGTGCCCAGGGAGCCGAAGGTCATGTTGCTCAGCGTGATCGTGGTGCCCCCGGCATACGGTCCTTCCATCGGCGACACGGTAATCGCTTCCGCCAGCAGGTTCAGCCGGAACGGACTGTTGCTGCTGCTGTGATAGAACAGGAGGGTGGCCTCGGCATTCACCGGTACGTCCGAGCTGAACGCCACCCGCAGCGTGCCTTTGGCATTCGCCGCCACCTGCGCCGGACATTCCACCACCTTGAAATACGCCGCGCCCGGCCCGGTCGTTGCCACCATGCTGATTTGCACAGGCATGATGCCCGCGTTGGTAATCGCAAACAGCCGCTCGCCGACGCGCCCCGACGCGACGTACCCGAAATCGTTGCCGTATTTCGTCTCGGGCGTGCCCCCGCTCAGCGCCGACGCGCCGGTATTCGTCCACACCACGCCGAACTTCGCCCCGCCATACGCAAAACTGTTGTATGAAATGGCGCGTCCGTGCGAAATGGAATCCACAATCACATTTCCCTTGCCCTCGCCTCCCGCGCCGGTCTTGACGACCAGTTGCGTCGTGCCATTCAAGGCCCAATCCGTCGCCGCAATTCCGCAGATCGTCACATTCGTCAGGTCCGCGAGATTCCCGTTGCCCAGATACCTGCCCTTGATCGTCACGGAGACCCCCGCGCCTTCCGCACTCTTCGGGCTCACCGAAGAAATATAGGGCGTCGGATTGACCTGGTAGCAGGCGCGCATCGTTTTCGTGCCGATGGAAACGGACGAGATGGCGATGTCCTTCAAGCCCGTCGAGGACTGCGCCGGAACAACAAACGTCACCCAGTTCGCGCCCTGATCCAGAATATCCGCGTTCCTGCCGTCCACCGTTACCTGCGTGATGTCCGCGCCGCCGCCCAGCGCGCCGTTGGTGATCGTTACCGTGTTGCCGCCTACCTTCGGACCGTTGTCAGGATTGATCACATAGCCGTATCCGCGTAGATTCATCACAAACGGACTCCACGCCTTATGATCGTAAAGCGTCAGCGTAGCCGTTTCCGTTGCGTAGGATGCCACATCGAATGTCACTGTAAAATTCGTGCTTTCCCCGACCGCCAGCGTCTCCGGAATCCCCGCCACCTGGAATTGGCTGGAGCCTGTCAGCGCATTGGTCAGCAGCGTAATGTTGCTTGGACCTCCATTGTATACGGTAAACTGCTGCGTCACCACGGAGCCGACCAATCGTCCACCGAAATCGGTCAACTCGGCAATGGATGCCGCACCGTCATCCGTCACATTGGTCACCAGCGCCACGCCGTCGTAATAGACTGCCCGGAAGGAACCCGCCGCCGATGCCGTTTCCTCCGACGAGGTCGCCGACAGCGTAACGGACGCCACCTGCCCCACCGAAACCACCGCCGGACACGTAACCGTGATCGGCACATTCATCGACTGCCCCTGACTCAGGTTAAAGCTCGTTGATCCATTGATGACCGCCGTCCAGCCCGCCAAATCCACGCTCGCGGCCAACGTTCCGGACGATGTCGTATCGCCCGCATTTTCCAATACGCCCGTCACAATCATTGAAGTGCCGATCTCGCCACCGGTCAGGGTCGCCCCCAGCGATGCGCCCACCGCCATGGTTTCCCCTGCATTGATGGTGACCGACTGCCCCGGCGACAGCGATCCCAGATTCCACTGCACGGCATAGCCGTTATCCGTGGAATAATTCGCGTCGATCGTCTGGTTCAACGCCCCCTGCGCCACCAGGCCCGCCACCGTTCCGTAATTCGCGCTCGCATAATCATTCGGCTTGGTCGACGCGCTGCCCAGCGTCTGGTAAATCAGCCGGTCCGGATTATCCTGCGACGGCTTCTGCACCCCCACCACGCCCTGCGAACTGTTCCAGAATCCGCCACCCGCATCCGAATAGCCCAGATACGTATCCTGCCCATGGAACAGCTTCACATTGCTCAGCGCACTGCCGCTGGTGTTCTCCACCACAAACACATAACTCTCGGTTTTCGACGGCGAGACGTATGTCGTCCGCATCGTCAGCTTCACCGAGCCACCCGTCCAAATGCGTTCATTCACCGTCGAACTGATATTCTCGTTCTTGGTGCATGTCATCGCCGTTCCCTGATAATAACCCGCGGTATACTTAAACGTCCCCCCCTGCTCGTAATGCACCATGCTGCTTTTGTTGTCGGAAAACGTCTGCTGCTTCCATGTCCCGTCCAGATAGGCATACACGCGCATGCCGCTGTTATTGCACTCAATTTTCAGCGAGCCCTCAACCTCACTACCACCCAGCGTGGCAGCCTGAATCTGACCCAAAAAGAGGAGGAAACAGGTAAAAATCAGTGTAACTAAAAAGTTCCAATGGTTGGAACTTTTTAAAAGACGTTTCCAAGGCATTGTTTCTCTCATCGTTCTCTCCACGTTCATGCAAAAAGCCGCTACGGTATTTAAGGTATTTAAGGTATTTTAAGTCACCGCAACAGTCAAAATACAGACAACGATAAGAAAAGAAAAGAATAATATTTGTGGGATAAAAAGCTTGTCCCTTTGTTTTCTTCGGGTAAATCGGTTTTGTAACTATTTCGCTCATTGAATTAGGATCGTCACCCGGCTCTTCTGACCGTCGATACGTTCAATCTCAATCAAGCCGGCTTTGTCGATGACTTGCAGGGCGCGGCGGATAGTTGATTCATCGATGTATTTGCGAGAGCAAAGGAACCGAGAGCAAAGGGAGCAAAGGGACAGACTAATATCCCTCACACTTCATGCACATATACGGAAAAAACTACCTCTCCGCAGACGTGCGGAGCGTACGCACAGCAAAAAGATCCCCTACTCCATCTTTAACCCGCCGTCGCCCCTGTTTTCGCTTCGGACCAAAGTAATCCCGGTTTTCTGCGAAGAATTCTTCCACAAACTCCTTACTTCCCAGCACCTGACCATCCGTAAAATACCGGCAACGACACATCAACCGCTCAAAATTTGTCAGTTTGGTACGATTTTTCATCTTTTCACGTAACAAATCCTGATCCATATACACCAAATTACGATTATTTCGCACTTCCTCATACATCAAAACATGCTCAAAATACGATTCAGAGGCCGATTTCCAATCATTTCCGCTCAAAACTTCGCTTGCAATGCGTTCA
>RZYB01000039.1 GCA_009930495.1 Deltaproteobacteria bacterium | reverse complement strand
GACCTGGGCCTGGGCACGGTCTGGGTCGGGGTCTTTCCGGATGCGAGCCGCATGGACGGATTCCGCAAGCTCCTGGCCATTCCCGAGCACATCATCCCCTTCGCCCTCATCCCCGTGGGTTGGCCCGACGCGGCCTTTGAAAACAAGGACCGCTTCCGGCCCGAGCTGATCCACCGCGAAATCTGGTAACACCCGGCGGGCCGCACGGCCCGCCAGCGACAATCTTCAATCGGATGCCGTGGCCGACGCGGATTTGACCGGTCTTTTTGGCACCAGCCTGGATCTGACGCCCGGGCCACATCAAAACTCGTGGTTAGGTTTTCTTGAAACCGGCTGTCCGTTTCCGTCGGAATCCGTGGTCCGTGGGCAGTTCGGCGCGGAATAGCCAGGCATCCTTTCCCGTGCATTCCGGCCTCCGAAACTTGACTTCGAATGACGGATATTCCAGAGTTCCACGCTTCATCACAAATTGAACCATTGCACCCGCCACGCCCACCGCTGGCCCGTTGGCGCGCGAGAGATAACCCGGAGGAACGCCGTCCCATGAGCGATTACAAGAAAACCCTGAATCTGCCCGCCACAACCTTTCCCATGAAAGCAAGCCTGACCCAGAACGAACCCAAGATTCTGGAACGCTGGGCCTCGACCGACGCCTACAACGCCATGGTGAACGCCAACGACGGCCAGGAAACCTACGTGCTGCACGACGGACCGCCCTACGCCAACGGGCACATCCACATTGGCCACGCGATGAACAAAATTTTAAAGGACATCATCGTCAAGCACCGCAACATGACCGGCCGCAAAGCCCAATATGTGCCGGGCTGGGACTGCCACGGCCTGCCCATCGAACTCAAGGTGGAACAGGAACTGGGCGGCAAGACCAATTTCTCGACCCTGGAAATCCGCCAAAAATGTCGGGAATACGCCCTCAAATACCTGGACATCCAGCGCGAGGAATTCAAGCGCCTGGGCGTGCTCGGAACCTGGGACAAGCCCTATCTGACCATGACCCCGGATTACGAGACCGCCACGGCCCGGGAGCTGGCCAATTTTTACAAACTCGGCTCCGTGCAGCGCAACAAGAAGCCCATCTACTGGTGCGGATCGTGCGAGACGGCCCTGGCCGAGGCCGAGGTGGAATACGACGACCACGCCTCGCCCTCCATCTATGTCCGCTTCCCCCTGCGGGCACCCGAACTGGCCAAGGTTTTCCCCCAGGCCGCGCCGGACAAGAGCTTCATCGTCATCTGGACGACAACGCCCTGGACCATCCCGGACAACCTGGCCGTGGCCGTGCATCCGGACTTTGAGTACGACCTGATCCGGGTCGGCGACGAGTTTTACATCCTGGCCAAGGAACTGGTGGCCGCGTGCGCCGCGAAATTCGGCTGGGCGAGCCATGACGTGGTCACCACCGTGGCCGGCGGCGCCCTGGAAGGGCTCATCGCCCGTCATCCCTTTTACGATCGGCCCTCGCCGGTGGTCACGGCCGACTACGTGACCCTGGACGCGGGCACCGGTTGCGTGCACACCGCGCCCGGCCACGGTCGCGAGGACTATGAAACCGGCCTGCGCCATGGATTGGACATTCTCTCGCCCCTGGACGATCAGGCCCGTTTCCTGCCCAGCGTGGAATTCTTCGGCGGCAAACACGTCTTCGAGGCCAACCCCCTGGTCATCGCCAAGCTGACCGAGGTCGGCCATCTTCTGGGCAGCGAAAAAATCAAACATTCCTATCCGCACTGCTGGCGTTGCAAGAAGCCGGTCATCTTCCGGGCCACGACCCAGTGGTTCATCACCATGGAGCACAACAATCTGCGCTCCAAGGCTCTTGACGCCATCGACAACGACGTGCGCTGGATTCCGGCCTGGGGCAAGGAACGCATCCACAACATGATCAAATTCCGGCCGGATTGGTGCATCTCCCGGCAGCGCATGTGGGGCGTGCCGATCATCGCCCTTCTGTGCAAGGACTGCGGCGAGGCGTTCTTCGACGCGGATTGGGCGCACGGCATCGTGGACCGCTTCGCCACCCATCCCACGGGCGCGGATTACTGGTTCGAGGCCCCGCTCGAGGAAATCGTGCCCCAGGGCCTGACCTGTCCCAAATGCGGCGGCCGGCACTGGGAAAAGGAAGACGACATCCTCGACGTCTGGTTCGATTCCGGAACCAGCTTCGCCGCCGTGGTCGAAGGCCGCCCGGAATGCCGCTTTCCGGCCGATCTGTACCTGGAAGGCACGGACCAGCACCGCGGCTGGTTCCATTCATCCCTCTTGGCCGCTGTCGGCACCCGCGACGTGCCGCCCTACAAGGCCGTGCTGACGCATGGATTCGTCCTCGACGGTCAGGGCCGCAAGATGTCCAAATCCATCGGCAATGTCGTCGCGCCTCAGGAAATCATCGAAAAACACGGCGCCGAGGTGCTGCGTCTGTGGGTGGCCTCGGAAAACTACCAGGAAGACCTGCGCATCTCGGACGAGATCATCGGCCGTCTGGTGGATGCCTATCGCAAGATCCGCAACACCTGCCGCTTCATCCTCGGCAACCTGAATGACTTCAATCCGGCCACGGACCGCGTGCCCTTCAAGACCATGCTGTCCCTGGACCGCCATGCCCTGAACATGGTCCGGGGCAAACACCGGATCATTCAGGCCGCCTACGAAAACTTTGAATTCCACAAGGTCTATCACACCCTGCACAACCTGTGCATCACGGACTTAAGTTCCTACTATCTCGATATCATCAAGGACCGCGTCTATGTAAACGGCGCCACCAGCCTGGAACGGCGCTCGGCCCAGACCGCGCTCTACCACATTCTGCTCATGATCATCGCCGACATGACTCCGATCCTGACTTTCACGGCCGAGGAACTGTTCCAGCACCTGCCCGAGGCCATGCGCCCGGCCGCAAGCACGGTCCTTGCCCTGCGCGTGCCGGAAATTGCCGGGGAACTGCTGACCGAGGACGAGGCCGCGACCTGGGAACTGGTCTTCGCCGTGCGCGGTGAAGTGACCAAGGCCATCGAGCCCCTGCGCCAGTCCAAGGCCCTGGGGCATTCCCTGGACGCGCGCGTGACCCTGTTCGCCAGCGGCGACACCCATGCCCGCCTGGCCGTCATGGCCACGGAATTGCGGGATGTGTTCATCGTCAGCCAGACCGTACTCACGGACGCCACGGCTCCGGACACGGCCATTCAGACCGAGGTGGACGGCCTGGCCCTGACCATCGAAAAGGCCAGGGGCGAAAAGTGCGCCCGGTGCTGGATCTACGACGAAAATCTGGGCTCGGACCCGGACCACCCGCTGGTCTGCCCCCGGTGCGCCAAGGTCTTGCGGGAGCACCATGCCTAAAACCACGGTCACGGAACGGCCCGCCCCGGATCTGGGGCGGCGCTACCGCATCATCGGCCTGGCCGGGCTGGCCGTGCTGGCGCTGGACCAACTGAGCAAATTCTGGATTCAGCAGACCATCCCGGTCTGGGAGAAGGGGTTTTCCGTCATCCCCGGATTTTTCGATATCGTGCATATCCTGAACCGGGGCGCGGCCTTTGGCTTTCTGAACCGGACCGATATCGACTGGCAGCGGCCATTCTTCATTGTCGTTTCCCTCCTGGCCATGGGACTCATCGCCGGCCTGGCGCGCAGCAAGGAAGACGACGGCCCGTTCTATGTGTACGGCCTGGGATTGATCCTGGGCGGCGCCCTGGGCAACCTGCTGGACCGCATCCGCCTGGGCGTTGTCGTGGACTTTCTGGACTTCTATGTCGGCCAGTGGCACTGGCCAGCCTTCAACGTGGCCGACATGGGCATCTGCCTGGGCGCGGCCGCGCTTCTCACTTCCTTTTACCAGCAAAGGCGACGCCATGTTTCCGACCATCTTTGAAATCGCGCCCTTTGTCCTCTTTGGCATCCAGTTCGGCCCCTTCGCCCTGCACACCTACGGTCTCTTTGTCGCGGCCGGTTTTTTGCTGGGCATCGCCTGGTCCATGCGCGAGGCACGGGAGCGAGGCCTGGACCCCGACCTGCTCTCGGACCTTGGCTTTTATATCATTTTGGGCGCCATTCTGGGAGCACGCATTCTTTATGTGCTTATCAACCCCGTGTACTATTGGCACAACCCCCAGGAAATTCTGATGTTTTGGAAAGGAGGGCTCGTTTTTTCCGGCGGCGCCATCCTGGCCACGGTCTTTGCCCTGGTCTACCTGAAACGCAAAAAACAAGACATCTGGCAATGGATGGACACCCTGGTTCCAGGCATCGGCCTGGGCGAGGCCGTCGGGCGCATCGGTTGCCTGTCCGCCGGCTGTTGTTATGGCGCGGCCTGCGATCTGCCGTGGGCAATCACGTTCAGCCACCCGGAATCACTGGCGCCACTGTTCGTGCCGCTGCATCCGACCCAGATTTACCACAGCCTGGCCGGGTTGATTTGCTTCGCCGTGGCGATTTCGCTAAAACGCCGTCTTCCCCATTCGGGCTGGCTCATGGGCATTTTTCTGATCATGTTCGCCGCGTTTCGATTCGTGATCGAGCTGTTTCGGTCCGACTATCGCGGCGATTTCGGCCCCATCAGTGTCACCCAGCTTATTGCCCTGGGCGCCATCGCCCTGGGATGCTTCATTATCTATTCCAGGAGACGCCATGTTTCTCGCTGACATTCCCCCGGACAGGCTGCTGCTCGCGCTCCCGCTGCTGCTTGTGCCCATCATTCCCAATCTCTGGGCAATCTGGCATCTCTACAAAAACGAATTTCCGACTCCGCAGGAACGGGCCGCCTGGCTGGTGGCGCAGATCATCTTGCCGGTTGTTGGCGGCCTCGGCTATATCCTCCTTGGCAGAAAACGCGTCGTCAAAAAATGAACACGCGATACAGTCCGCACCGCCATGGCAAGCAGCGCGTGACGCAAACCCCAATACCAATCCCGACGGATTCCCGTACACACCAGAGGTAAGCATGTTTTCTCGGCAATTCGGCAAATCATTCTTGATGGTCGGCACCCTTGCCGCCCTGATGGGCACCACGGCCTGTGTCAGCACCACGGATTTCGACCGCCTGCGCAGCCAGGTCTATTCCCAGGAACAGGAACGAAAAAAACAGGAAGAACGCATCGCCATGCTGGAAGGCCAGCTGACCCAGGTGACCCAGCCGATCCAATCCGCCCAGGCCAACAGCTGGGCGGAAATCAACTCGATTCAGAGCCAGCTGGCCACCCTGAACGGCCAGATGGAGGACTTGCACCAAGCCCAGGCGGGAAGCATGAACCTCCAGACGCTGAATGCCAAGGTGCAGGAGCTGGACCACCGCACCACCTTCATCGCCACCCAGCTTGGCGTGGTCATCGACGAAATGCCCGCCCCAGCCCCGACAACGCCGATGACCTCTGCGCCAGCCCTTGCTCCGCAAGACGCCTCGCCAGCCATACCGTCGCAAGGGGCCGTGGCTCCCGCCACGCCACCGGCCGCGCCGCCACAAACGGCAATGACCGAAGCCGCGCCGGAGGGTTCGGGCCAGGAACTCTATCAACAGGCCCTGGAAGGTTTCTACGCCAAAAAATACAAACAGGCACAAACCACATGGGCGGAATTCGTCAAGGGCTTTCCCAAGGATCCCCTGGTGCCCAATGCGCTATTCTGGCAGGGCGAATGCTTTTTCCAGCTCCAGGATTACGCCAACGCCGTGCTGACCTACCAACAGGTCATCGAAAACTACAACAAATCCAATAAATACAGAGCATCGCTTCTCAAGCAGGGGATCTCGTTCTTCAAGCTCAAAAAGGATCAGGCCGGCAAATTGGTGTTGGAGGACCTGATCAAAAAATTCCCGGACTCGGCCGAGGCCAAACGGGCCCAGGCCTATCTCAAAAGCGGCAAATAGCCACGGGGCATCCCATGAACACCCACGAATACAGCCGAATTGTCAGTCTGCGCTTTCCGCCCGAATCTTCCGGCCAACCCATGATGTACAACCTGGCCAAGCTGTTTGATTTGACCTTCAGCATCCTCCAGGCCAACATCAACCCGCGCCACGAAGGACACATGGTTCTGGAATTGTCCGGATCATTGGAACGGTACCGTCAAGGCGTGACCTATCTTCAGGAACATGGTATCAAAGTCACGCCAGTGGCGCACGCGATTTCGCGCAACGAGGAGTCCTGCATGCATTGCGGACTGTGCACGGCCCTGTGTCCGTCCAAGGCGCTGCACCTGAATCTGACGACCCGCCTGGTGGACTTCGACCACGACAAATGCACGGCATGCAACATGTGCGTCAATGTCTGTCCCGTCCATGCCATGGTGATCGAAATAGATACCAGCACGTGGTAAGACAAACGCGAGGAAACCATGTCCATCCTTGACCGAACGTATGCTCGGATCGACACGACCCTCAAGGGATACCTGCGGATCATCCCCAAGATCCAGACGCGTCCCCTGTTCACCGGATGTCCGGCCTGCGTTCCCATGCAGCCACTCGACCCAGCCCAGGCACAACTGCCCGAAGCCCTTGTCAGTCAGCTCAAAACCATGGACGAAAAACTCAGCGCCGTGCTGACGCTGTTGAGCCGCCAGGCCATGCGGGATGATTTCCCCATTCCCGTCATCATCCATGACATCAGCGGCGCCGGCCTACGCTTCAGCTCGGAGCACGTGTTTTCTCTCGGCGAACATGTGGAAATCGTGGTTTCCCTGTCCATGTACCCGCTGGGGCTGATCGGCACCATGGGCTCGATCATTCGGCGGGACGTCATCGAGGACACGACCTTGTGGGCCGTCGAATTCAAGGACATCCGCGACACGGAACGCGAAAAAATCATCCAATACGTCATTGCCGAACAGCGCGAACAAATTCGCGACCGGCGATCAACCCAATCCTAAGCACGAGCAGGCGACATGCACCAGGAACAACTCAGTCAGGAACTTTTGGCCCGAATCACGGCCAAGGCGGAAAGCACCATCCGCGACGTCATTGCCACGGCCTTGACCGAAGAAATCAGCCGCGCCCTGACCAGGGCTCTGACCGAAGGGGAGTTCTATCGGAGCATCAGCACGGACCTTCAAGACGGACTCAAATCCATCTACAAGGAAATCAACGCCGCCGCCATGGTCACGGGACAATCCTCGGCTCCCCAGACAGTGGAAACCGATCAAATTTTCTCCGAGGCATCCACGCAGCTGAATGAAATTTTGCAGACCACGGAAACAGCCACGGAGAGCATCATGGCCGTGGTGGAAAAACACCTGGACCGCAATGACCAAACCCTGGCCATCCTGGACGGATTCAAGGACGCACCGCCCGAGCTGGCCACCCTGCGCTCCGGAGCCGAGGAATTGGGCGCGGACCTGATGGAAATCATGACCACGCTCAGTTTTCAGGACCTGACCGGCCAACGCATCAAACGCATCGTCACGGCCTTGCAACAGATCGAACGCGTCGTTTTTGAACTGTACATGGCCACCGGTCTGTCCATGAAGGCCATGGAGGCCAACCCGGACCAACCGGTTGAAGAAATCCGGCAAAAATCCAAGGCACGCGTGTCGGAGCTCAAGGGCCCCCAGACCGACGCGTCCCAAGCCGACGTGGACGACCTGCTCAGTCAGCTTGGACTCTAGCGTTCACGACATCAACCTCAACGCCGGTTCCGGTTCGTCCGGGGCCGGCGCTTTTCATGGAGAACATCATATGCCCCAACTTGAAGACATCACCCTTTTCGCCTTGACCCGCACCATGAGCACCCTGGACCAGCTCTACCACCAGGAGCCGGAGACGTATGAGGATTTCGTGCGCGAAATCTGCGCCGAGTTCACCTTGGCCAAGGAATACATGCTGGCCATCCAGGAAATGGCCGCCCAAAACCTGAGCCGGGAATCAATGGCCCAGGCCGATTTGACCCTCAAGCACCTGCTCGCGGTCTGGGTATTGAACAACGACCTGACCGTGCCCCTGGCCAGCATGGATCAAATGCAATAACCACCGCCCATGCCCGTCATTGCCCTGCTCACGGACTTCGGCCACCAGGACCCCTATGTTGGACAAATGAAAGGGGCCATCCTCCGGCACGCGCCCGGGACAACCCTGGTCGACCTCTGCCACGAGGTCCGGCCCCAGGACGTGGGCCATGGGGCCTTCATCCTGGAGGCCAGCCACGCCCACTTTCCGAGTCAGACCATTTTTGTCTGCGTCGTTGATCCCGGCGTGGGCACCGACCGCGCCATCCTCCTGGCCTTCTGGAACAACCAGTGGTTCCTGGCCCCGGACAATGGATTGCTGGATTTTTTGCGCGCCGATCACGCTCTTTGGTGGCGGCTGACCCCTCCGCCTGGGGTATCCAGCCAAACCTTTCATGCTCGGGATATCTTCGCGCCCATGGCCGCCCGACTGTCCCGTGGGGTGACTCCGGATTCCTTGGGGACGCGCACGACCCTGCCCGGCAGGGTCCACGCGGTTCAAAAGCCCGCCGCGACCCGCACGGCCGAATCAATCTCGTGCCGTGTTCTTCATGTGGACCGGTTCGGCAACTGCCTTCTGAATCTTCCCATCCACCCCCTGGCCAAACACTGGCGGCTTGTCTCGGGACATGTGGTGGAAGTCGTCGGCACCTATGCCGACATTCCTCCTGGCCAAGCCGGGCTGATCGCTGGAAGCCAGGGAGTGATGGAATTGGCCATGAACCAAGCGTCCTGCGCCCAGCGCCTTGGCCTCGTGCCCGGGGACACCGTCGCCCTGGAGCACCGCCCGCAGCAGGAGCGCCCGTGATCCGGCCACGCACCTTCCATGTCGCCCTGACCTTCCTGACCTGCCTGGGTCGGGCCCGCATAACCTCCAATGCCGAAATCAGCGCGGCCATGCCCATGTACCCATTGGTGGGAGCGGTCATCGGACTGGCACTGACCTTGGTCGCCATGCTCCCGCTGTCGGCGTGGACCGTGGCCTGGATCATGACGGGAACCAACATCCTCCTGACGCGAGGCCTGCACTGGGACGGGTGGGCCGACCTCTGGGATGGCTGGGGCAGTGGCGCCACCGGGGATCGTTTTTGGTCAATCGTCAAGGACAGCCGCAGCGGAGCTTTCGGGGTCATGGGACTGGTCCTGGGGCTGGGTGTCCAGACCACGCTGTTCGAAACAGCCATCCGGCAACAGGCCTGGGCCGGTCTGATCTGGTCGTGCATGTTCGGACGGCTCGGCTGCCTTGTCGTGGCGCACCTGGGACGTTCCATGTCCCGACCCGGCCTGGGGCAAAACGCCCTGGCCGGGGCCACTGGCCAGGCATTGTTTTTTGGCGGCCTATGCACCGTCATGCCCGCCATTTTCCTGCCACCCGCCCAAATCGTTCTCGGCATTGCGTTGAGCCTGATTCCGATAGCGGTATTGCTCCGGCTGGGCCGCATTCACGGCGCCATCAATGGCGACTTCCTCGGAGCGGCCATCATCGCCTCGGAAATCTGCGCCCTCCTGCCCCTGGCCTGGCAATCGGTCTAAGCACGCGCTCAGGCGCCCGACTCCATTCACGCATGCCTGCCGTGATCCCCATCCGGAAACGGCGTCGGCATCCACATTGACCGCTCCCCAAAATTGCAGTAGCTGCTCCATTGCGTAAATTTTAAGCGCGCACTCAAGCAGTCTTTAGCACATCGCCGGCATGGCGAAATCCAAGAGGAGAAGACATCATGGACTTCCCACAACTCAAAATAGGCGACCTGGTCGCCAAAATTCCCATTATCCAGGGCGGCATGGGCGTCGGCATCTCCCTGTCCGGCCTCGCCTCGGCCGTGGCCAAGGAAGGCGGCATCGGCGTTATCGCCGCGGCCATGATCGGCATGGGGGAACCGGACATCGGCTCCAACTATCGCGAAGCAAACATCCGGGCCCTGCAACGCGAACTGCGCAAGGCCCGCGAAAAAACAGATGGTATCCTCGGCGTCAACATCATGGTGGCGTTGACCAACTTCAGCGACATGGTCAAGACTTCCATCAAGGAAGGCGCGGACGTTATTTTCGCCGGCGCTGGCCTGCCCCTGGACCTCCCCAACTACATCAAGGATGGCGCCAAGACGAAACTCGTGCCCATCATTTCCTCGGCCAGGGCCGCGAGCATCATTTGCAAGAAATGGCTGACCAAGTTCAACTATCTGCCAGACGCCTTCGTGGTCGAGGGGCCCAAGGCCGGCGGGCATTTAGGATTCAAGCCCGAGCAGATCGACGACCCGGCGTTTTCCCTGGAAACGACCGTGCCCCAAGTCATCGAGGCGGTGCGTGAATTCGAGGAAAAAACCGGCCGCCAGATCCCGATCATTGCCGCTGGCGGTGTTTATGATGGCGCGGACATCAACAAATTCCTCCAGATGGGCGCGGCTGGCGTGCAGATGGGGACCCGTTTCGTGGCCACGCATGAGTGCGATGCCGACGAAAAATTCAAACAAGTCTATGTCGAGGCTCGGGAAGAGGACATCCAAATCATCAAGAGTCCTGTCGGCCTCCCTGGCCGGGCGATCATGGGTTCCTTTCTGGAAGACGTCAAAAACGGATTGAAAAAACCCTTCAAATGCCCGTTCCATTGCATCAGCTCCTGCGATTACACGAAAAGTCCGTATTGCATCGGGCTGGCCCTGGTGAACGCCAAGAAAGGACTGTTCAAGCACGGCTTCGCCTTTGCCGGCAAAAACGCCTACCGCGTGGACTCCATCGTCTCGGTCAAGGAGCTTATCGCCTCGCTGCGCGCGGGGTACCTGGACGCCATCAAACCCGCCTGATCCCAATATTGTTGCGAAAAAAAACCCGGTTCAAGCCGGGTTTTTTTTCGCTATTCGGCCACCAAGCGCCGCACGGTATCCAAAATCCCCCCCCGATGCAGCCCCAATTGTCGCAGCAGCTCCTTCTGGCTGCCGTGCTCGATAAAGGCGTCCGGAATGCCCAAACGCCGGAAACGCAGTCGGGCCAAGGCATCGTGGTCCGCCAAAAGCTCCAACACGGCCGAACCAAACCCTCCCGGCAGAACATTCTCCTCGACCACCAGCATAAATGGCTGCGTCTCGGCCAGGGCAAGGAGTTGCTCGGCCGGTAACGGCTTGACAAAGCGGGCATTGAACACGGCCACGCTTTTCCCGGTCTCCTGGAACAAATCCGTGGCCGCCTCCAGCGCTGGAGTAACCCGGCTTCCCAGGGCGACAATGACGCCGTCCGCTCCTTCGCGCAACAACTCCCCCTGCCCCAGGGGCAACGCGGTCGGTGTTTCCGAAAGCGCCACGCCCTCGCCCACGCCCCGTGGATAACGCAAGGCCACGGGCCCGTCATGATTCAGGGCCGTGACCAGCATCCGCTGCAGCTCGCCTTCGTCGCGGGGCGCCATGAGGATCAGGTTGGGAATGTGACGCAGATACGAAATATCGAACACCCCATGGTGCGTGGGACCGTCCTCCCCGACCAGACCGCAGCGGTCCAGGCACAGGGTCACATTCAGATTTTGCAGACAAACATCGTGCACAACCTGATCATACGAACGCTGTAAAAATGTGGAATAGATGGCCACGACAGGCTTCATGCCCTGAGAGGCCAGACCGGCGGCAAAGGTCACGGCGTGCTGTTCGCAGATGCCCACATCGAAAAAGCGATCCGGATAGAATTTCGCGAAACAGGACAGTCCGGTGCCCTCGGGCATGGCGGCGGTGATGGCCACGATATTCTCGTCCTTTTTGGCCAGGCCGCACAGGGTGGAGCCAAACACGTCGGTATAACTCGGCAGGGAACAGGCCGCGAACTTTTTGGCCGCGCCGGTCTCGGGCTCGAAACACCCCACGCCATGAAAATAGGTCGGGTTGGTCTCGGCCGGCTCGTAACCCTTGCCCTTCTTGGTCAGGACATGCACCAGAATCGGCCCTTCCAATTCGCGCGCCTGGTGAAAAACATTGGTCAGCATGCGCACGTCATGGCCCTTGAGCGGCCCGATGTAGGTAAAGCGAAAGGCTTCGAACAACATGCCCGGCGTGAAGAAACTTTTCAGGGAATCCTCGCTGCGCCGGGCATATTCAGCGATGTCGTCGCCGATCTTGGGGATCTGGCGCATGATGGATTCCGCCTCCTTCTTAAACCGCTGCACCCAGCGCTTGGACAACTTGCGGCTCAGAAACGACGACAAGGCCCCGACGTTTTTGGAGATGGACATCTCGTTGTCGTTCAAGACAACGATCAGATTCTTGCCCAGCCCACCAGCCTGGTTGAGGCCCTCGTAAGCCAGGCCGGCGGTCATGGAGCCATCCCCGATGACCGCCACGACCTTGTGGTCCGCGTGGGCAAGGTCACGGGCCGCGGCCATGCCCAGCGCCGCCGAAATGGACGTGGAGGAATGCCCCACCCCGAAATGATCGAAGGGACTTTCGGTGCGCCGTGGGAAACCACTGATCCCGCCCAGTTGGCGCAGCGTCTGAAAACGTTCCAGGCGACCGGTCAGCAGTTTGTACGCATAGGCCTGATGTCCAACGTCCCAAACAATGCGATCCCGCTCCGGATTGAAAACCCGCATCAAGGCCATGGTCAATTCGACCACCCCCAAGGATGGAGCCAGATGTCCGCCCGTGGTGGACACGGTCTGGATAATCATGCGGCGAAGTTCCTCGCCCAGCCGAGTCAGATTTTTTTCATCCAGGTGCTGCACGTCACCGGGCTTTTTGATGGTATCCAGAATGGGGAACAATTCCCGTGGAGTTTGAAAAGTCATGGATGCTCCTAATGCGTGCGGTCCACGATATAATGGGCCAAGGCTTGCAAAAAATCGGCACGGGCATGGGTCAGCCCCTTGAAAACGGCCTTGGCCGCGTCCACGCTTTCCAAAGCCAACGCCCGGCTTTGGTCGATCCCCAAAAGGGCCGGATAGGTTGATTTGCCCTGCGCGGTGTCGCTTCCCACGGGTTTTCCCAGGGCGGCCTCGTCGCCAATCACGTCCAGGATATCGTCCATGACCTGAAAGGCCAGCCCAATGCCGCGCCCGTAAACGGAAGCCCGCTTGACCAGCCCTTCGTCGCCGCCACCCAAAATGCACCCCGTGACGCAGGACGATTCGATCAAGGCGCCGGTTTTCCTGGCATGCATGTCCCGAAGCAGGTCCAGATTGGCGCGAAGGCCGGTGAGGTTCATGTCCAAGACCTGGCCACCGACCATGCCCCGAGGTCCGGCCGCCGTGGACAGATGCTTGATGGCTCGCAAAACCCGATCCGGCGGCAAATCCAGGGACGCGGCAAGCGTAAAGGCCTCGGTCAGCAGACCGTCACCGGCCAGGATGGCCGTGGCCTCGTCGAACTGCTTGTGATTGGAAGGCTTGCCCCGGCGCAGATCGTCGTTGTCCATGGCCGGAAGGTCGTCGTGGATCAGGGAATATGTATGGATGCATTCAATGGCGCACGCGAAATCAAGAACCCGGCCGACGTCTCCGCCAGCCAGCTCGGCCCAGGCCAGGCACAACACGGGTCGCAACCGCTTGCCCCCGGCCAGCAGGGAATACTTCATGGACGCAACCAACGGCGCCGGTGACTCGCCGTCCGCGAAAACATCCCCCAACCGCGCCTCGACCCGAGAGCCCAACGTGCGCAACTCGACCTTCATTTCGCGTGGAGTCATGCACCCTCCGGCGCCAACGTACCGTCTCGTTCGGCAGTTTCGAGAACGATCCTGGCCTTTTCCAGCTCGGCGCCGCATTCCTTGGACAGGCGCATCCCTTCTTGAAAAAGCTTTACCCCGTCCTCCAGGGCCAAGGCGCCGTCTTCGAGCAAGGCCGTGATCTCCCGGATCCGTTCCAACCGTTTTTCAAATGTTTGCTGTACCTTCGCCATGATCCCTTCCATCTAAAAAAAGAGCTTCGCGGGGTCCACGGCCAAATCCAGGACATAAACCCCAAAATGCAAATGCGGTCCCGTGACCCGGCCAGTCATGCCAACCCGCCCGATGACCTGGCCAGCCTCAACCATATCCCCTTCTTTGACCAGCATTTCATCGAGATGCATGTACACAGTGTGCACGCCTTGGCCGTGGTCGAGATACACGGAGCGACCACCAAAATAATGTTCATCGGTCAAGACCACCTGGCCGGCCGACGCGGCCTGGATAGGGTCTCCGGTGACGCCGCGCAGATCAAGACCACGGTGTGGGTTGCGGGCATGGCCATTAAAAAAGCGCTTCAGACCGTAAGCGCTGCTGATTTCACCCGGAACCGGGCGGACAAGGGGTAGCGTCAGATGATCAAGGGGCGTGACCTGGCCCAGGACAGTCTGCACCAACCTTTGTTCGCGCGCGATGCGCGCCTGAACCGCAGCCGGCGGGGTAGCCATCGCCGACGAAACTTTCAAATGCTGGGCTGGAAACTTCCGGTTCTCGATCATGATGGCCACGTCCGTTGCCAGTGGACGTAAACCCAGCCGCAGGACACGCAAATTTCGCGACCCGGTCCTGGACTTCAAGACGTCCGTGCCCAGCAGGAATTGGACATCACTCGCGCCCTGGACCGGTATTTCCAAGACGCGCTTGTTCCACTCCACCCGCAACCGGGTCATGGGTTCGTCGGATTGAACCCGGACCATGAATGGCAGGCCGATGCCTATGGATTTGGGACAGTCCACACGCAAGACACCCGCATGGGACGTCGCGGCCAGCAGTAAAAAAAACGCAAAAAAATTCCAAATCATTCTGTCACCTCGGCGCTGAATTCTCCATCCCGCACGTGAATTCGGAGCGCATCCCCCGCGTGCACGTCGGCGCGCGAGCGCACAAACGCTCCGGACGCCCCTTGCACCAGGGCATACCCGCGCGCCAAGGGGGCGTGCGGGTCCAAGGCCATCAACCGGCCGTCCACATCCCGGACTTCCGACTGGCGGGCATATATAAAACGAGTCATGGCCTGGATCAGAGCACCACCGGCGCGGTCGATATCGGTCCGCAGGGCGATCATGCGGACCGGCCCAAAGGCATGGCGTAAATTCTCGGTCCGCAGCAAGAACGCATCCTTTCGGACTTCAAGCAGATTCGCGGTAGCGCGCCGCAAACGAACGGTCAAACGTTCGACTTCAAAACCATGTCGATCCAGGCGGCGCGCGGGCGAATGCCAGGACAAGGCTTGGGTCAACCGGGACAAACCGGATTCGCGCCCGGTCAAAAAACGCTCCATGCCACGCGTCAAAGCCACGAACTGCTCATCGACCTGCTGACCAAGCACGGCCCGCTCGGTCCAGAGCAGCTGGGCCGCGTGGCTCGGAGTGGCCGCGCGCAGGTCGGCCACGAAATCGGCAATGGTCGTATCCACCTCGTGCCCCACGCCGCAGAGGACCGGCAGGCGCGCGCGGTAGATGGCCTCGGCCACGGGCTCGGTGTTGAAGGCCCACAAATCCTCGAGCGACCCGCCGCCCCGAATGAGCACGATGACCTCGGCCCAGTCGTCGCGGTCGGCGCGGTCCAGGGCGGCCGCGATCTGAGCCGGGGCACCCTCGCCCTGCACCAGGGAGGGATAGAGTCTGATTGTCGCCCCCAACCCCCGGTCCCCGGCAATGCGCAGAAAATCCTGCAAGGCCGCGCCCTGGGGGGCGGTGATGACCGCCACGCGGCGCGGATTAACCGGAAGACGCAACTTGCGATCCGGATCGAAATAGCCCTTGGCCGCCAGCTTGGACTTCATGGCCTCGAAGGCCACGGCCAACTCGCCCAGGCCCTGGCCCTGCACCAATTCGGCCACAAGTTGGTACACGCCACGCGGCGGATAGACGTTCATGCGCCCGGCCACGAGCACTTCCTGACCGTCGGCAAGCTGAAAAACCGGCCCGGTCTCGACCTCGCCGGTCAGGGGGTTGACGCGCTCGCCCTCTTCAACCCTGGGCTGCGCCCCCTTGAACCAGACCACGCTCAACGTGGCGTCGTCGTCCTTCAAGGAAAAATAACAATGCCCGGATGGCGGCTTGGACAGATTGGACACCTGCCCCCGCACCCAGACAAAGGGAAACTCCCCTTCAAGGACATCCTTGACGGCCTGGGTGAGGGTGCGGACGGAGAAGATGTGCATGGGTTACGGCTTGGCGGAGTCAGGCTGCGCCCGTAGTTCTTCAGCGGATATGCGCAACAATTTACCTTCTTCAACCACGATAAGATCCGTTTCGGTTTGGATGGCGGTTTCACGGGCCACCTTGGAAGCACGCTTCAACGCAATCATGGAAACACGCAGGAGCTCATCCTGAGCGTTACTGATGTCTGACTTCATAGTGCATTCTCTCCCCATTCAATGACTTTTGGCTCTAGCCCCGAATTGTCATATTTTACCCAGGCATGGACCTCGTTTTTGTAGATCTCTTCAAAATTACGCAGGCCAGAAGCAAAACGCCGCCTGATAACTTCTTCCGAAATATTGTGCCCGCCCTGCCTGACCCGTTCTGCCACACGAGCAATCGCAGACTCGACATCAGGCAGAGCAAGAAAAAACAAACCCACATGATACCCTTGTGCCCGCCATTTCCGGATATGCACACGATAGCCCAAACCGGATAATGTAGTCTCGAAAGCAAAACTTTCGCCACGCTTGGAGTGCGCGGCTATCTCTTCGAGCATCAAACGACCTGCCTTGATCGCGGCAGTCTCCGGAGCAAAAGGAGCCAACCCGGCGGCAATCAAATCGGCGTTAATGAAGATGCGACACCGTGCCTCGGTAGGAAGAAATGATCGGGCAAAGGTGGTTTTCCCGGCACCATTCGGACCGGCAATAATGATGATTTTCTTACGCATTCAGTCCCAACCTTGCATCATGTTGCCCGGATGGCGGCTTGGACAGATTGGACACCCGCCCCCGCGCCCAGACAAAGGGAAACTCCCCTTCAAGGACATCCTTGACGGCCTGGGTGAGGGTGCGGACGGAGAAGATGTGCATGGGTTACGGCTTGGCGGAGGTTTCAGCCTCAAGGGGGCAGAGCCCCCTGGCTTCAACAGTTCAAAGGGCGGTTTAGACCAGCCCCCACTCCTTCATCACTTCATCCCGCCATGCCAGCACGGCCTTCTGCCAATCCGCCACGGGCAGTTCACGCTTTTCGCCGGTCTTGCGGTTTTTGGCTTCCAGAATGCCCTTTTCCAGGCCCTTGCCGCCGATAACGATCTGCATGGGCGAGCCCAGGAGGTCGGCTTCGTTGAACTTGACGCCGGGGCGTTCGTCACGGTCGTCGAACAGGGCGTCGATGCCTTGGGATTCCAGCCAGTCGTGGATTTCGCGGCCCAGGGTCATGACCTTTTCGTCCTTGGTGGACATGGCCAGCACCGTTACTTCAAACGGAGCCACGGACGGCGGGAAGATCATGCCATTGTCGTCATTGTTCTGTTCGATACAGGCCGCGACCACGCGGCTGACGCCGATGCCGTAACACCCCATGATCATGACCTGCTCGCGGCCGTTTTCGTCCAGAAAAATGGCGTTCATAGCCTTGGAATACTTGATGCCGAGCTTGAAGACATGGCCGACCTCGATGCCCTCGGGCATGGTGATGGGCGCACCGCAGGCCGGGCAGGGATCGTCCAGGGTGATGGAGCGCAGGTCGGCGTAGCCCGTGGGCGTGGCTTCGGTGGAAAGCCGCACGTCGCGACGCGGGTCGACGTGCATCAGATGCGCGTCGGCTGCGTTGGCTCCGCAGACAAAATCCGTGGCCGATGCGATCTCAAAATCGGCATAGATGGCGTCAACCGCAAGCCCCACCGGCCCGGCAAAGCCGACCGGAGCGCCGGTCCACGCCTGCACCTGTTCGGGCGTGGCCAGTTCCACTTCCGTCGCGCCGAGCAGGTTCTTGAGCTTGACATCGTTGACTTCGCGGTCCCCACGCAGGAGCACGGCCACGGATTTACCGTCGGCATCAAAGAGCAGGGTCTTCATAATTTGGCTGGTCGACACTCCCAAAAATCCGGCCACCTCTTCCACTGTGTGCTTGGCCGGAGTGGCCACCAGCTCATACGGAGCGCAGGTGGCCGTACAGGGTGCACCGGGCTTTATCTCGGCCTTTTCCAGGTTGGCCGCGTAGGAACAACTCGAACACACGGCCAGGGTGTCCTCGCCGGTCTTGGCCAGAACCATGAACTCGTGCGAAAAACT
>RZYB01000038.1 GCA_009930495.1 Deltaproteobacteria bacterium | reverse complement strand
CCCTGATCACGGACATCCGCCCCATCGGCCTGGATTACGCCCTGCCGGCCATGTTCATCGCCCTGCTCCTGGGGCAGCTCAAATCCCGCCTGCATGTCGTCGTGGGCCTGGCCGCCGGCGCGCTGTCCACGGCCCTGATGCTGGCCGGCCTGAGCCAATCCCACGTTCTGGCCGCGACCATCCTGGCCGCAACCCTTGGCCTTGGAGTTCACGCATGGACCAGCAAACAATCTTCCTGACCATTGTCGGCATGATGGCCGTGACCTATGTTCCGCGCGCCCTGCCCGTCCTGGCCCTGGCGCGGCGTTCGCTGCCCGAGGCCGTCATCCGCTGGCTGGGTTTCATTCCGGTGGCCGTGCTCTCGGCCATGCTCGTGCCGTCCCTGGTCGCCACCAAGGAAGGGCTTGATTTTTCCACCGACAATATATTCTTGTGGGCGGCCCTGCCGACCTTCCTGGTCTGCTGGAAAACCAAGAGCTTTGTCGGGGCCGTGGTCACGGGCATGAGCTGCGTGGCCCTGGGCCGGTATCTGCTTCCGTAACGCTTTGATCCCCAAGGAGGGGCCATGAGTTTCCGCTTCACCCGCCGCATCCAGAACACGCCGAAATCGTTCATCCGCGAAATCCTGAAAGTCACCCAGGACCCGAGCATCATTTCCTTTGCCGGCGGCCTGCCCAATCCGGGACTTTTTCCCATCGCCCAACTCCAGGACGCGGCCCGGGAAACCCTGGCCACGGCCGGCGCACGGGCATTGCAGTACTCCACCACGGAAGGCCACCCCGAACTGCGGGCCTGGATCGCGGCCCGTTACGCCCGCCGGGGCGTGACCGTGCATCCGGACCAGGTGCTGATCACCACCGGCTCCCAGCAGTGCCTGGATCTACTCGGCAAGCTCTTCATCGAACAGGGCGACGAGGTTGTCCTGGAGCGGCCGAGCTACCTCGGCACCATCCAGGCCTTCACCATGTTCGAGCCAAAATTCGTGACCGTGGACCTGGAAAACGACGGCCCCAACCTGGATCAGGTCGAAGCCTGCCTAGCCACGGGCCGGCCAAAGCTCTTCTACGCCGTGCCCAATTTCCAGAACCCCTCGGGCCTGACCTATTCCCAGGCCAAACGCGAGGCCCTGGGCAAGCTGCTCGTCAAATACCCGGAAACCATCTTCATCGAGGACGATCCCTACGGCGAGCTGCGCTTTTCCGGCGAGCATCACCAGCCGCTTTTCGCCCACACCGGCGGCCGGAGCATCATGCTCGGCAGTTTTTCCAAGATCACGGTGCCGGGCTTCCGCCTGGGCTGGATGGTCGCGCCCGAGGAAATCATCCGCCTGGCGGTCAAGGCCAAACAGGCGGCGGACCTGCACTCCTCGACCTTCAACCAGTTCGTCATCCATGAATTCCTGAGCCGACACGACATCGACGACCACATCGCCAAAATCACCGAGCGCTATGGCGCCCAGTCCCAGGCCATGGTCCGGGCCCTGGAACGGGAGGCCCCGGCGGGCGTCACCTTCACCCGGCCCGAGGGCGGCATGTTCTCCTGGGTGCGTCTGCCCGCCGGCACGGGAAGCTGCATGGACCTGTTCAATCTGGCCATCGCCCAAAAAGTGGCCTTCGTGCCGGGCATGCCCTTCTACACCGACGGCACGGGCCAGGACACCCTGCGCCTGAACTTCTCCAACGCCTCGGAGGCGACCATCGACGAAGGCATCACTCGCCTGGGCGCCTGCATGAAGGAATTCCTGAACTAAATCTTCCTGCGCCCGGACCTAAAAAAAGCGCCCAAGGGCGCTTTTTTTAGGTCCGGGGCTCGTCGCTCAGGCGATCCAGCTTTTGCGGATATTACGCAAACTGACCACAAAAAGCCCGACGCAAAATAGGGCCAACATGGCCAGATCCAGTCCCATGGACAGGGCCTGGACACCCCGGATGCTCCCATGGAGAGCGTCCGCGCCATAGGTCATGGGCAGGGCATAAGCCAGGGGTTTGAGGAAAAATGGCAGCCGTTCGATGGGAAAAAACAGGCCGCACAAAAAAATCATGGGAAAGCGGAAAAAATTGGAAAAGGTCTGAGCCTCGAAAACTTCGCTCACGGCCACGGCAATGAACAGGCCAAGAAAGGTCGAGGCCACGGCCAGCAGGGCCACGGTCGACACGAAGGCCCCCCAGGCTACTGTGCCCAGATCGATTATCCAGGCGGCCATGACCATGGGCACGATGGCGTTGGCCATGCCGAACAAAATGGCGCCACTGGTCTTGGCCAGCATGAGCAGCTCGAAGGGAACAGGCGCCAGCAGCAGACGCTCGAAGGATCTGTTTTTCTTCTCGAAAGTCACCGTCACCGCGAGCATGGACGTGGTCCCGAACAGAATGGACACCCCGACCACCCCCGGCAACACGTTCAGGAGGTTGTCCGTGGCGCTGCCCGTGCGGATGAAGAACATGCCGGTCCAGGCCAGGGGAAAAATGATGCCCCAGCTGACATTGGGCGGCTTGAGATAATAGCCGCGCATGTCCTTGACCAGGATATTCCAGAACGCGATCCAGTGCTTCATCGGCCACCTCCTTTTTTTTCCTTGTCCTTGCGCATGATTCCGGCCTCGACGCCCGTGATCCGGACAAAGACATCCTCCAGGCTGGGCCGGATCTTCCGGGCCTCGGAGACCTCGACATCCCGTTCTTCCAGAAAACGGACCAACTGTCCGGCGCGAATGGGCGCGTCGGCCTCGACCCGGATCCCCCCCTTGCCCTGCGTCGTCATGTCCAAATCGGGAAATGCCGCCGCCAGTTCGTCCCGCACGCCGCCCGCCCCCTGGGGGCAGCTCAACAAAACCACGTGCTTGGAGCGAACGGGCTGGAGAAGATTTTCCACCGAATCGATCAGCACAATGCGCCCCGAAAGAATGAAGGCGATGCGGCCGCACAACCGCTCCGCCTCCTCGATGTAGTGCGTGGTCAGAAAAATGGTCGTCCCGGCGCGGTGCAGATCGGCCACGAGCTGGCGCAGATGTCGGGCGCTGGCCACGTCAATGCCCGTGGTCGGCTCGTCCAGAAACAAAATTTCCGGACGATGGATGATGCCGGCGGCAATGGTCAGCTTGCGCTTCATGCCCTTGGAATACCCGGCGAACAGGCGTCCGGCCGCGTCCGTCAGATCAAACATCGCCAGAAGTTCCCGCGCCCGAGCCTGACGCTCGGCCTTGCCCATGCCGTACAAGGCGGCGCAGAAGCACAGATTGTCGAAACCGCTCAGCTCCGGATACAGATTGCTTTCGTCCGGGACCACGCCGATGAGATGCTGGGCCGAGCGGGGATGGGCCACGCAATCGATCCCGGCGAGATGGATCGAGCCCGCGTCGGGCCTGGCCAGGCCGGTCAGCATGTTGATGGTCGTGGTCTTACCAGCCCCGTTGGGTCCCAAAAAACCGAACAGCTCCCCCTGGCGGACCTCGAAATCCACGCCGTCCACGGCCCGGACCCCGTCAAAACTCTTGGCCAGCCCCCGAACTTCGATGGCCAGACGATCCTGATGCACGTCCATGTTCCAAAACCTCCTTATGTCCAGACAGCCTCGACGCCCACGGCCCTGATCGCGCCGACGCCTCGAACCCGCCAAACCTTCGTGACACATCGTGATCGACCACGCAAAAAAAGTCCCGCCTTTTCATTTTCGTCAAAACGCGGTATTGGCATCGGGCATCATCAAAAAACCGCGCCGACATTTTTGCGCCCCAGGGCTCTTGACGGGTGCCGCATGCACATCGGGCATGTAAACGCGGAACAAATCATTCCATCCGCGCCCCGCCTTTTCCGTGAACGTCCACATTTTCAAAAACCCACGCGGAATTTTCCAGGCCGTGCCCGGCGCATTCTTTTCGCACCACCGACCAACCATGTCTGGGGCCCGACCGCCCTCCCCGACGCGGATCAAACACCGGGCCACGGCTGGTCACATATCAAAAAGGAGGCCTCCCATGTCCACCCCCGCGAACACCTTCCCGCAAAAAAAGGAATTCCTTGAAAATAATAGCGCCCTGCTGGCCTCGCTGCGCGCCCTGCCCGACCTGGAAAGTTGCAGGCGCGGCCTGTACGAGGCCGTGACCGCCATGCAGTACGCCGGCCTGTGCGAGGGCGACCAGGACATCTCCGCCTTCGAATCGACCATTGTCCGCGATTGCGCCCGCGTCTTGCGCAGCATCCTGGCCAGGTACTCGGACGACCGGGCCGGGTTCAGCGTGGTCCAGGTCCTGTGGGATCTCGCCAGAAAACGTCCCCGCCCGGATCTTGGACCCGGCTTTTTCGCGGAGCTCAACCATCTTTTCCAAGGGCTAAGCGGTTCGCCACTCACCGCCCGCCCGGACGCCACCGGGTTCGGCGACGTCACCGGTCGGGAAGCCGCCCGGCGCCGGTCCCTGGAATTGGACCAAATCTGGACGGATGTCGAAAACCGCATGGCCCGCTTCGTGGACGGACTGCGCCCCGACAGCGTGGCCAGACGCGCCGCCCGGCGTCGGCAGATCCTCGACGTTCTCGGAGGCACGGACGAGGACTGGGCCAATTGGCATTGGCAGGCCCGCCACATCATCACCACGGCCGAGGATCTGGCCCGTCTGGTCCGTGTCGACGACCATGAACTGGCGGCCGTGCGCAAGGCCCTGGAAACCCGGCAACCCTTCGGCATCACGCCCTATTACGCCTCGCTCATGGACGACGACCCCAAAAGCGGCATGGACCGGACCATCCGCGCCCAGGTCATTCCACCCATGTCGTATGTGGACGGCATGGCCAAGCACGCCGGCGACAAGGCCGAGGCCCTGGACTTCATGCGCGAGGCCGACACCTCGCCCATCGATCTGATCACGCGCCGCTACCCGTCCATCGTCATTCTCAAACCCTTCAACACCTGCCCGCAAATCTGCGTCTACTGCCAGCGGAATTGGGAAATCGAACGTCCCATGGCTCCCGGCGCCATGGCGCCCAGATCCGTCGTGGATCGCGCCCTGGACTGGATCGCGGAACATCCGGCCATTTCCGAGGTACTGGTCACCGGCGGTGACCCCTTCGCCATGTCCGACCGGGCCTTGCGCCGGATTCTGGAACGCCTGGCCGGCATCGGGCATGTCGAGATGATCCGCGTCGGCACGCGCATGCCCGTGACCATGCCCATGCGCGTCACGCCGGAACTGGCCGGAATGTTGGGCTCCTTTCGCGAGCCAGGCCGGCGCGATGTCTGCGTGGTCACGCACATCGAGCACGTTTCCGAGGTCACTCCGGATATGGTCCAGGGCGTGGAACGTCTGAAGCGGCACGGTCTGAGCGTGTACAACCAGATGGTCTACACCTTTTTCGTGTCGCGCCGGTTCGAGGCCGCGGCCCTGCGCCGCCTGCTGCGACGCTGCGGCATCGATCCCTATTACACCTTCGCGCCCAAGGGGAAGGAGGAGACCGCCGCCTACCGGGTACCCATCGCCCGCATCCTCCAGGAACAAAAGGAAGAGGCCCGGCTCCTGCCGGGCACCCGCCGGACCGACGCCGCCGTGTTCAACGTGCCGGGACTGGGCAAAAATCACCTGCTGGCGTCCCAACATCGGGATATCGTCTCCATCCTGCCCGACGGCTCGCGGGTTTACGAATTCCATCCGTGGGAAAAAAATATCGTGGAGCGGGAGTCCTATCTCGGCCAGGACGTGCCCATTCTCGAATACCTTAAGCGGTTGCACGCCCTGGGCGAAAGTCCCGACGACTACTCAACTATCTGGTATTATTTTTGATATTTATCACGAAACACGGATGAAAACGCCCCGGGAGTCCCGAGCCGATTCTTGACCGTCTGGATCCGCTCGAAGGACGCGGCAATGCGTCCGGCCGACAATCGCCCCCGCCGCACGCCCTGATAAATAATTTCCACGGCCTTGGGCACGATGTCCGGGTCATAATCCAGATTGTTGCCAAAAACCAAAATATCCACGCCAGCCTCGACGGCCCGCAGGATGGCCTCTTCCAAGCCGTAATGGTCGGCGATGGCCCGCATCTGCATGTCATCGGAAACAATGACCCCAGCAAAGCCGAGGCGCTGGCGCAGAAGCGTCGTCAGCACGGCCGGTGAAAGCGTGCAGGGTACGTCCGGATCGAACTGGCGCAGGTACAGGTGCCCGCACATGATGAGCGGACAAGCCCCCGCCGGAATCAGGGTTTCGTAGGGGATAAGCTCCCTGGGGCTCCAGGTCCGCGAAATATCCGTCAGACCGAGGTGGGAATCGGCCATGGCACTGCCGTGTCCAGGAAAATGCTTGAGGCAGGGCAGCACGCCCTGGGCGGCAAGTCCTTGGGCATAGGCCTGGGCATGCACCGCGACACGATGTGGATCGGCGGAAAAGCTGCGTTCCAGTGCGCCAATGGCCGGGCTCCGCGGGTTCACGTCCACATCGACCACGGGCGCGAAATCCAGGTTGATGCCCAGGCCGGCCAAGAGAGCGCCGGTCTTCTCCCCTTCCCGGCGCGTCGTTTCCGGCGCGCCCCGACCCATGGTCCTGGCCGAAGGGCTGGCCGGAAAACCACGCTCCTCTTTCAGGCGGCGTACCCGGCCGCCTTCCTGGTCCACGGCGATGAGCAGCGGCGTGGCGGCCCCGGCCTGGAGACGCGCGGTCAGGGCGCGGACCTGGTCCGGGCTGACGATGTTGCGCTCCGCCGTTTTCAGCCGCACGTCGCGGTCGAACAGGATCACTCCGCCCAGATTATGCTCCCGGATGTCCCGCAGGATGGGATCGGTTTCGGACAACTCCGCGCCCCGAAAACCGACCAGGAGCATCTGTCCGATCATGGCGCGCAACGTGGCATTTTCCGCTGCGGCCCGAACCGGGATGAACACGACAAAGGCGAGCACCAAACACAAAATACGCAGCATGCAAAATTCCTCCGGGAATACGGCTTCGGGATGCGACCTGACGATCCCGACCCGGTGTTCGTTACGTCCCAAAACAAGCTCCAAGCAAGCGAAGAGTCCATGAATTTTCCTCCCGATTCCCCGGCCAGGGCGACAACCGAAGGACCGGACCGAACGCCCCCAAAAAAGCCGCCGGCCTTGGGACAAGGCGGGCGGCCGGTATCTTCGTGATCAGGAGGCAGCGTTGCGTCAGAACGGCAGCGCGCCGAACAAATACAGGCTGAACACCGGAACAATCAATCCGGTGATGTTCAGGATAATGAGCAATCCTCCGACGACCTTGCCGGAAAGTTTGTCATGGCAGTTGGCCCAGACCAGGGCGGTAAGCACCGTGAACGTGGCGAACATAAAGGCCAGATAGGGACTCGGAGCGACCTTGCCCAGTCCCTCGGGAAAGCCGCGCAGGTTGGCGAGGGAATAGATGGCGCAGAGCGCGGATAGCATCAGGCTCGCATTGCCCACGGATTTCATGTTTTCAACGCCCCATAGCAGGGCATGGCCAATGACCAGATACAGAAGGCCAAAAGGGATCAGAATGCTTGCATCCCAAAGATTGGGAGTTGGAAGAAGGGCTTGGACAAATCCACCGAGCACGGTGACGATTCCGACGCAAAACGTCATCATGCCACAGGTCTTGGCGTCGCCGGATCCAAGAAAAAAAAGCCCCACCGGGAACCACATCATTGAAATCGCAACCAAAATCACAAGAGTCATGCTTTTTTCCTCCGTCAATCGGTTGAAGGTCATCCACGCATATGCAAAGGCCGCCTCCTTTTTTCGTGCGTTTTTTGCCACGGGAGACAAAAAAGATAATCGATTAAAACCAGCGCCGCGAAACGCGTTCACGCGCAACCCGACCTGCCCTCGAATGGCCCGGTTCGAAAACCAGTCCGCCGCTCGCGACATTAAAGATTCATGCCAGACATGCGCGCACGAGGAGACCTTTTCCTACATTTTTGAAATACATATCCAACACTCCGAGTTTATGATGACTTTTTTAGATGAATGCATTTTTCTGGCTCACCCCCGCCATTCTCGACAAGGACAGGCAAAATTGTAGCAATCTGGCAATCTCTCGGAATTGATGCACAACCAGAATGCAGCGCCAAAAAAAAGCGCCCCCGATATGCAATACCAAGAGCGCGCGCATGGATCATTTTGAGCCGCCACTGTGTACGGGCGGCACACATGTGTCATTTTGTCACGAGCACAGAACTCCATGAAAAACGACATGCCGCATTGAAAAATACAGTCCTATTTTGGCCATGATGCGTCCATCATCATAAAAATACACACAAAATCGATCACTCCGTCTTGTCCACGCAGACGAGGCAAGCCAGAGCGCGCCGGGCCAGGATGGCAATGGCCTCGTCCGCGTAGGCATGCCCCGAAACGACTCGACCCCAGACCACGCCGGGCCAGTATGGATCGGTCCGCCAACGGCCGATGACGTGGAAATGAAACTGCGGCACCAGATTACCAATGGCCGCGATGTTGATCTTGTCGCACCCGTCCTCGGTCTTGAGCATGGCCCCCAGGGCCGAGGACGCGGCCAGAAGGCGGTCCCTCGTGGCGATGGGCAGGTCGTGCCATTCCGTGGCCCCGGTTTCCGGGACAAGGATGAACCATCGGACCTGGGCGTCCCTGTGCAGCAGCAGGCGCAATCCGCGCCACGCGCCCAGGACGTGGCAATCGGCGGTCAGGGTGGGATGAAGGGCAAAGGTGGTCATGGGAGGTCTCCGTGTTGTGTCAGAGTGACGAATCATCCGGCGGAACCGACGGCGCGTACCTGGCCAGTTTGGCGTGCATGGTCTTGCGGGTGATGCCCAGACGGCGGGCCGCCTCGCTCTTGTTGCCGCCGGCCGCGTCCAGGGCGTCCAGGACGGCACGACGTTCCAGCTCCTCCAGGGTCAGGCCGGACAGGCCCGAATTGGTGCTCGCGCAGGAAGCGGCCAGGGCCGGCGGCAGTTCCCGTTCACCGATATACTCCCCGACCAGCAGCACCACGGCCCGCTCCACCACGTTTTCCAGCTCGCGCACGTTACCCGGCCAGGAATGCTTGAGCAGGCGATCCATGGCCCCGGGCGTGAACCCCTTGATGGTCTTGCCGTTCCTGGCCGCGAAGCGGGTCAGAAAATGATTGGCCAGGAGCGGAATGTCCTCCCGCCGCTCGCGCAGGGGCGGCAGGGCCAGGGTGACCACATTCAGACGGTAATAGAGGTCCTGGCGAAACGCCTTGTGTTCCACTTCCCGCCACAGATCGCGGTTGGTGGCGGCCACGACACGCACATCGACCTTCAGGGTCTGGTCACCGCCGACGCGCTGAATTTCGCGCTCCTGAAGGACGCGCAGCAACTTGGCCTGCATGGCCAGGGGAATTTCCCCGATCTCGTCGAGAAAGATGGTGCCCGTGTTCGCGGCCCAAAAACGCCCCTCGCGCCGACGCTCGGCCCCGGTGAAGGCCCCTTTTTCGTGACCGAACAGTTCGGATTCGAGCAGGGTCTCGGTCAGGGCGGCGCAGTTGACGGCGATATATGGCCCCTTGCGGCGCTGACTGTTGGCGTGGATGGCCCGGGCGATGAGCTCCTTGCCCGTGCCCGATTCGCCCGTGATGAGCACCGTGGCCTCGGACGGAGCGATGGCGGCCAGCATGTCCAGAAGACGGCGCATGGGCGGACTTTGGCCGATGATTCCGCCGGGATCGAAGGTCGCGTCCAGGGTGGCGCGCAGGGCCGTGTTTTCATGACGCAGGGACGCATGGTCCAAAACCCGGTCCAGGGTCAGACGCAGGTCGTCGAAATCCAGCGGCTTGGTCAAATAATCGTAGGCCCCGGCCTTGATGGCCTCCACGGCCGACTCGACATTGGAATAGGCGGTCATGATCAAAATGGGGATGGCCGGGTTGTGGGCCTTGATGGCGCGCAGGGCCTCGATGCCGGACATGCCGGCCATGCGCACGTCCATGAGCAGCAGATCAAAGGGACGCTCCCGGCACAGGGCCACGGCTTCCTCGCCACTGGCCGCGCCCTCCAGGACATAGCCCCAATCGGCCAGCAAGGTGGTGAGCATGTGCCGATGCCCGGGATCGTCGTCCACGACCAGAATGGTGATGTTCGCGGTCATGAGTGCTCCGGAGTCAGCGGGAAGAACAGGGTGAACTCCGTGCCCTGCCCGATCTGGCTGTGGACCGTGATCTCGCCGCCATGGGCCTCGACAATGCCGTGCACGATGGCCAGTCCCAGGCCCGTGCCCGAAGGCTTGGTCGTGAAATACGGATTGAAGATGTCCGGCAGAAGTTCCGGGGGCATGCCCTGGCCCGTGTCCGTGACGCGCACGGCGAGGCGGCCGCCTTCCAGACCCGCCGCGACGCCCAAGACGCCGCCGGCGTTCATGGCCTGCACGGCGTTGAGGAACAGATTGAGCAGGGCCTGACTCAGACGCTCCGCGTCCAGGCGGGCCAGGGGCAGTCCGGGATCCGGCACAAAGTCCACGACCACGCCCTTGGCTTCGACATCGCTTCGGATCAAGCGCAGAGCCCGTTCCACGACCCGGTTCACGTCCGTGTCGGCCAGACGCATCCGGGTCGGCCGGGCGAACTCCAGCAGCTCCGACACCACCCGGTTCAGGCGGTCCGTTTCCCGCACCATGGCCCTGGCCGCGTCCCGATCCGCGCCCTGAACCTTGCCGGCGAGATACGTGGCAAATCCCTTGATGGAACTCAAGGGGTTGCGGATCTCGTGCGCAACGCCGGCGGCCAGATTGCCCAAGGCGGCCAAACGCTCGTCACGGCGGACCTGCTCCCGCAGACGCAGCAACTCGGTCTGATCCCGCAACAAGAACAAATACCCCAGGACCTGGCCATCGCCGTTGACCACGCGCGAAGCGCCCAGACCAACGGGCGTCGGACGACCGGTCCCGAAATCGAGCTGCGTGTCCCGCTCCAGCACGGCCCCGGTCTCGGACAGGTGCCGGATGATTTCGTCCCAATCCAGCCCGCCCAAGGCGCGGGTTTTGAGGCCGGTCAGATCCAGGCCCTCGCGGCCCAGAAGGCGGGCGGCCCGGGCATTGGCCAGAACCACGCGACCATCCGGGTCCGTGGTCACCAGACCAAGGGGCAGGCTGGTCACGACCTCGGAGGCAAAAGCCTGGGCGTCCCGTAGCTGGCGGCGGGAAAGGCGGTAATGTTGGGACCAGAACAGGGACATGAATCCGCCCAGACCCATGAGCACGACCAAGCCACCAATGATGGCGCTGGTACGGATTTCCGCGGCCACGGCCGCCGCCAAGGGTGCCGTGTCCAGGCCGACAAAAATGACCGCCTCCTCCAGGGCCGCGCTCCCCGCGCCGCTATCGTCCGGCACGCATGGGGCATGCCGGACCGGCCCATGCCCGCTCGCGCCCATGCCGCCACACCACGCGGAGCGATGCGTTCCCGGCATGGGTTCGAAATGCTTATAGGCCTCGAAAATCCGAACCCCGTCGGACAAAACCCGGAAATGCCCCTGGGTCTCGCCGCCGGGCCCAAGCCGGGTCATGCCCTGGGGGGCGTACCAGGACGAACCGACGAGGGTGGCGTTGTCATGAGCCAGCACCAGCCCCCGGGCGTCGGTCACGACCACGTGAACAATACCGCGTTGCTTGGCCGTCTCCTCCACCAGGGTTTGGAAATACTTCGGACCATCATGCCGGCCCATGCCGACGCGCGTGCCAGCCTCCAGGGCCCAGACCAGGGCCTCGGCGTGCGCCAAGGAGCTCCGGAGCATATGCGCCTTGGTCCGCTGCACGTTGCGTATGGCGAAAACCAACACCGCCAAGCCCAAAATAAGGGCCACCCCCCCCACCAGCCAGGGATTGAGGGCCACGTTGCGTTCGTTCCAGGATTTCATGCCACGCTCCATGGCCCGACCTGTAACCGTTTTACCCATGATGTCCAGATCGACGTCACGATTTTACCCACCAAGAATATCGCATAACCCAGGCCGCCACCTCAGCTTTTCCGAAAAACATAATAATTTCAGATGATAAAAAATTATTCCGAATATGGCACGAGCATTGCCTTGAGATGAATCATCCCCCACGAGACGTGCCATGCACTCCGGCCGCGCCCGACAAGGGGAGTCCACAACCACCAACCTTCCACACGGAGAATGAACATGAAAACCAACCGCAAGACAATGACCCTGGCTCTGGCCCTGGCTCTGATCGTCACCTTCACCGGCCTGGCCAACGCCCAGGGGCACGGCATGCGCGGTCATGGGGCACGGGGCTGCGGCATGGGCGCCCTGACTCCGGAACAGCAGGCCGTCATGCAGAAATTCCACGCCGAGCACACGGCGGCCACGGCCGAGCTGCGCCAACAGGTTTTTGTCAAGGAATCGGAACTCAACGCCCAGCTTTACGCCGAAAAGCCGGACGAAGCCCGGATCAACGCCCTGACCAAGGATATCGGCGAGCTTCGCGCCAAGCTGTACGCGGACCACGTGGCGTTGCGCAAACAACTGGCCGGCACGGGCATCATGCCCATGGGCGGATCGGGATGCGGCATGATGGGCGGCAAGGGCCACGGCATGGGAGGCATGAACTGCCCCATGACGAGCGGCATGAACGCGGGCAACGTCCCGACCGCCGAGACACCGGCCCAGCAATAGCCACGCCCCGGACAACTGCCGGGAAAAACTCGACAATGGCCCCAAGTTCAAGGAAACTCGGGGCCATTGTCGTTTTGTCACCCTTGCCCTCCCGGAGCCATGAAACATTCCCCCGCCTCGCACACCATGTCCGGCGCCCTCCTCGCCCTGGGCGCGACCATCATCTGGTCCGGCAACTTCATTGTCGCCCGTGGCCTGAACCAAATCGTCGAACCAGCCACCCTGTCCCTGCTCCGTTGGGGCGTCGCCTTTTTGGGGCTGCTGCCCCTGGCCAGCCGGGCGGCGTGGCGGGAGCGGGCAGCCATCGGCCGTTGCCTGCCGACCATGGTCCCCATGGCCATCCTCGGCGTGACCACCTTCAACACCCTGCTGTACACGGCGGCGAAAACCAGCACGGCCCTGAATCTGTCCCTCATTGCCACGTCCACGCCGATCTTCATCATGCTCCTGGCCCGCGTCTTTCTGGGCGAGGCCCTGGGCCCGCGCAAGCTCCTCGGCCTGTGCCTGGCCCTGGCCGGCGTGTTGCTCTTGATCACCGACGGCGACCTTTCCCGACTGACGCGCCTTGACTTCGCCATCGGCGACCTCTGGATGACCCTCGCGGCCATGCTCTTCGCGGCCTACAGCATTCTCATCCGACGCTGCGCGACCTGTCTGAGCCAATCCGTGTTCCTGCTGGTTCTGTTCGGAGTGGGGATCGTGTTTCTGCTGCCCTGGGCGGGCTGGGAAATCTCCAGGAATGGCTTTCCCACGGTCACGCCCGAGGTGATGGGCGCGATTCTCTATATCGGCCTGGGGGCGTCACTGGCCGCCTACGCCATGTGGAACAAGGCCGTGACCATCATCGGACCGTCCGTGGCTGGACTGATCTACTACAGTCTGCCCCTTTTCAGCGGCGGCGTGGCGTATCTTTTCCTGGGAGAACCCATGAGTTGGCTGCACGCGGCCAGCGCGGCCGGAATTCTGGGCGGAATCATCGTGGCCACGCGCTAGGGCCACGGAAAAAACATGGCCGTGCGCGACCGATACTCCGCGTAAATCCGGCCGTGCGCGCGCAGGAGCCGGCGCTCTTCCAGGCGGGCCCCGATGACGACATAGGCCGACAGGGTCAGGCTGGTGACCAGCCCGGCGGCGTCATACGCGCCGGCATGAGTCCAGAGCAGAAGAAGCGCGCTCCCATACCAGGGATGCCGGACCCGGGCCAGGACGCCCGAGGTCCGCAAATCCGTGGCGCGGGGCGGACGGGCCCCGGCACCACCGGGTCGGAGCTGCGCAAGGCCCGCGACCCAACCCAAATCATACTGTCGCGCCCCGCCCCAGGCCAGATACACCGCCGCGCCGAGCAACACCACGCGCACCGGCAGCAGCGGACCGCTCCAGGAAAAAAGAGGCGCTCCGGCCAGGGCTCGCCCGGCCAGCAGAAGCGGTATCAGGGTCAAAACGGCCAACGCGTTGTAGATCAGGCGGAAGCACGGGCAAAGACAGGGGAAACGACGACAAAAGACGGCCTCCCGGCGGGGATCGATCAACACGCTGTGGAGCCCGCCCCAGACGGCCCAACCCAGGGCCAGCACCGCGAGTTCTATCCCACCAGCGAATCCCCGCCAGCCAGATCGCGCCCAACGGCATCCTTTTCCCGATCATGGGAATGGTCGCGGGCAACCAGCATATAGATGGACGGGATGATGAACAGCGTGAACAGTGTGCCGATGGTGATGCCGCCGACCAGAACGAGGCCAATGGAGTTACGCGCCGCCGCGCCCGCGCCCGTGACCAGGGTCAGAGGAAAATGGCCGGCGATGGTCGCGCCCGTGGTCATGAGAATAGGCCGCAACCGCGTCAGAGCCGCTTCACGTACGGCCTCGCGTTTGGGGCGTCCCAGCTTCTGGAGCTGATTGGCGAACTCGACGATAAGAATGCCGTTCTTGGAAACCAGTCCGACCAGGGTGACCAATCCGACCTGGGAATAGATGTTCATGGTCGTGGTCCAGCCCGAGGTCCAAAACGCCACATTCGGGTCCGGCATTTTCAAAAAAGTGAAGACAAGGGCGCCAAACATGGCCAAGGGCACGGAGCCGGCCAGAATAACGAAGGGATCGCGAAAGCTGTTGAACTGCGCGGCCAGAACCAGGAAGATAAGCACCACGGCCAGACCGAACGCGGCCAGAAACTTGTTGCCCTCGGTCCGCAACTGGCGCGAATCCCCAGTATAGTCGAGGACATATCCCTTTGGCAGAATTTTCTGGGCCTCGCCTTCAAGGTAGCGCAACGCCTCATCCAAAGGGCGGATGGCCACGCCGCTGATCTTGACCGCATTGAGCTGCTGGAAACGATTCAGGGAGCGGGCCACCGTGGAATGCTCGACATGGGCGATGGTCGACAGCGGCACAAGCTGTCCGGCCGGCCCGGATACGTGAATGTTCCCCAGCTGCTCCGGCGTGAGCCGGTCCATGCGCTGCACCTGGGGGACAACCTTGTAGCTGCGACCGTCGATGTTGAACCGGTTGACGTAGTTGCCGCCGACCATGGCCGCGACATCCCCGCCCACCGAGGCCAAATTCAGATTCATGGCCGCGACCTTGTCACGGTCGATGACCAGCTCGGCCTGGGGCTGGTCGATTTTGACGTCGATCAGCGGTGGAAAGGCAAACATGCCGCTCTGCATGGCCTTGACCTGGATCTGGCGGGCGAATTCCAGAATCTGATCCTGCTCGGCCGTGGACGCGATGATGAATTCCACCGGAAAATCACCACCGCCGGGCAGGGCCGGGGGCGTGACCGGAAACATCTGGATGCCCGGAATGGCGCCAAGGCCGGCCTGCACCCCGGGCAAAATTTCGGCCACGGTCCGGTTACGCTGTTCCCAGGGCGCGACGACCAGACCGCAAAACCCGCTGGACGGAAAGGTCACCTGAAAGGTGAACTGCGCTTCGGGTTCGCTCATGAAAACCTGATTGGCGGCTTCGGCGAAAACACGGGTCTGGTCCAGGGTCGCGTCGGCCGATGCGTCAAGAATGCCGAAAATGACGCCCTCGTCCTCGGAAGGGGCCAGTTCCGTGGCCGACATCATGAACATGGGCACGGACAGGACGCTGATGACAATCCAAAGCAGATAAATGGCCGGACGGGCATTGAGGGTCGCGTCCAGAAGACGGCCATAAAAATGCCGCAAGCGGTCAAAACCACGGGCGATGCGGCCGGCCAGACCGTGCTCTTCCAAACCGGGCTTGAGCATCTTGGCCGACATGACCGGCGACAGGGTCAGGGCGACGATGCCGGAAATGGTCACGGCCCCGGCCAGGGTAAAGGCGAACTCGCGAAAGAGCGATCCGGTCAGCCCGCCCTGAAGGCCGATGGGCGCGTACACCGCGGCCAGGGTCACGGTCATGGCGACAAGCGGCCCGATCAGTTCCCTCGCTCCGAGAATGGCCGCGTCCAGGGGCGATTTGCCATGGGCCAGATGTCGTTCCACGTTCTCGACCACGACAATGGCGTCGTCCACCACCAGTCCAACGGACAAAACCACGGCCAGCAGGGTCAGCAGATTTACGGTGAAGCCAAAAGCCTGCATCAAAAACACGGCCCCGATCAGGGACAAAGGAATGGCGATAACCGGAATGGCCACGGCCCGAAACGATCCCATGAACAAAAAAATGATGATGACCACGATGACGAGCGTGTCGCCCAGAGTCTTCAGCACCTCGTGGATGGCGCTGTTGATATATTCCGTGGCGTCATAGGCGATGCGCCCGTCCATGCCCGAGGGCAGGGATTTCTGGATGGCCGCCATTTCCTCGCGGACCAGCTTGATGACGTCGATGGAATTGGCATTGGGCAGGGGCCAGACGCCGATGAACACGGCCGTCTTGCCGGTGAAGCGCACTTCCGCCCCGTAATCCTCGGCGCCCAGGGCCACGTCGGCGATGTCCCCCAGCCGGATCACGGCCCCGTTCTCCTCGCGCACGGCCAACTGTTTAAATTCCTCGACCGAACGCAAATCCGTGTCGGCCGTCAGGTTGATCTGAATCAGCCCGCCCTTGGTCTGGCCAAGGGCTGAGAGATAGTTGTTGGCGGCCAAAACTTCGCGCACGGCTTGGGGCGAAACATTCAGGGCGGCCATGCGATCCGGCTTGAGCCAGATGCGCATGGCAAAAGTCCGCGCGCCCAAAATGTCGGCCCGCTGCACTCCCTCCAGGGTGGAAAGACGGGGCTGGACCACGCGCATGAGGAAATCCGTGATCTGGTTCTGCTCCAGATCGGTCGAGGAAAAACTCAGATAGGCCGAGGCGAACTGGCTGTCGGCCGATTCGACATTGATGATCGGCACCTCGGCCTCGGGTGGCAGATCACCCCGGACCTGATCGACCTTGGCGCTGATCTCGGACAGAGCCTTGATGGGATCGTAGTTGATCTTCAGGCGAACCTTGATGGTGGACAGATTCTGGGCGCTTTCGGACTGGATATAGTCGATGCCGTCGGCCGCGGCGATGGCCCGTTCAAGCGGCGTGGTGATGAAGCCGCGCACCAGCTCGGCACTGGCTCCGACATAGGTCGTGGTCACGGTGACCATGGCGTTGTCGCTGCGCGGATACTGCCGGACCGAAAGATTGGCCACGGCCTGGGCCCCGGCGATGACGATCAGCAGATTGACAACCAGTGCCAGAACCGGGCGGCGGATGAAAATGTCGGTAAATTTCATGCGTGCACCAACCCTAGCGGTCAGGAATTTTCCGGCCGGGGCGCGAGTTCGAAGCCCGGGGCCAGGGTGTTGTCCTCGACCACGGATTGACCGTGGCGGTATTTGAACACGCCGGTGCTGACCACTGTGTCGCCGGGATTCACGCCGCCTTGGACCGTCACGAAATCACCCCGTCGCTCACCCAGTTTGACGAACTGCTGGCGCAAGACCAAACCGCCCGGCGCATTGGTGGCGTTGGTGGCGTTGGCCGCCTCGACCACAAACACCGAACTGCCATAAGCCGCCGACAGCACGGCCGTGGCCGGAATGACCACCACGTCGCGCTTTTCCGGCAACACCACCCCGACGTTGACAAACATGCCCGGCCGCAGAAGCTCGTCCGGATTGTCCAGCACGGCCTGCATGCGCACGGTGCGCGTCGCGCTATCGGCCAGGGGCTCGATGGCCTTGAGCAGGCCGCCCACGGTCTGGCCGGGCAGGGCGTCGGACGTGACGCGGACCATATTCCCGGTGCGGACCATGTGTACCTGTTGCTGCGGCAGGACAAACTCCACGTGCACCTGATCAAGCCGCTGCAAGCTGGCAATGGGGTCGGATTCTCCCAGATTCTGGCCCAGGTTGACCTGACGCAATCCGAGGGTTCCGGCAAAGGGCGCCCGCACGGTCTTTTTGGCGATGACGGCCCGGATGGCGTCCATTTCCGCCACGAGCTGCCGATGCTCGGCCTGGGCCTTGTCGTATTCGGCCCTGGCCGTGCTCTGCTGGGCCAAGAGAGAGCTGTAACGCTTCAAATTGATGGCGGCCAGATTGGCGCTGGCCTCCAGGGCGCGGAGTTGGGCCGTTTCCTGACTGATGTCGAGCTGAACAAGCACATCCCCAGTCGCGACCTTGTCCCCGGAGTCAAAAAAAATACGCTCCACCTGACCTGGAGTTTCCGCCGTCAGGGTCACGCCCTGCACGGCCGTGACCGAACCGATGGCGGTCAGGACCGTTTCCCAGGAGTCGGCCGTGGCATTGGCCGTGGAGACAACGGCCGGCGGCATGACAAAGGACTCGCCCTGACTGATCATTTTTTTGATCTGCAGGGCCTTGATCCCGGCCAACCCGCCCGCGATGACGGCGACCAGAAGCAGGGCCAGAAAAATTTTTTTGAACATGGTTCGACTCGCTCGGTAGGATTCGGCACCGGACACGGACCTGTCATGGGCCAA
>RZYB01000037.1 GCA_009930495.1 Deltaproteobacteria bacterium | reverse complement strand
TCCGGTGGCGCTGCCCGTCAGGGCATAGGTGTACGGCCCGGTGCCGCCGCTAACCGTGATCACGCCATTGGCGTCGATCTCGCTGTCCGAGGAAGGAGAGCTCCCCGTGGGCAGACCGGCCTCGTTCACCAACGCCTCGCTATCCGTCGCGCTCAAGCCGCCGTCATCTCCGGGATCATCTCCGGGGTCATCCCCGGGATCGTCACCGGGATCATCCCCAGGATCATCTCCGGGGTCATCACCGGGGTCATCTCCAGGGTCATCTCCGGGATCGTCACCGGGATCATCCCCAGGATCATCTCCGGGATCGTCACCGGGATCATCCCCAGGATCATCTCCGGGGTCATCTCCGGGGTCATCTCCGGGATCATCTCCGGGGTCATCTCCGGGATCATCTCCGGGGTCATCTCCGGGATCATCTCCGGGGTCATCTCCGGGGTCATCACCAGGGTCATCACCAGGGTCATCTCCGGGATCATCACCAGGGTCATCTCCGGGATCATCTCCAGGGTCATCTCCGGGATCATCACCAGGGTCATCTCCGGGATCATTGGCTCCATCATCTGTTTCCGCGGGCTCTTCTCCTGTTCCATCCAGGGGCTGCGGCTCAATTTCCGTGAAATTTCGCGGGTCAAGGCCATCCAGCTTGCCAACGCCATCGACCAGAGTTCCGGCGTCGTCACTATATTCGCCAACACCTCCGCTCCCGGAAGCGCCGGTCGCGCCGGGGCCGGCCGCGGTTTCAAAATTTTCCAGGCCCAGGGTGGCCAGATAACCGGCCACGCTCAAAACCGTGCCGTCGGCCAGCACCATGTTTGGAATCTGTCCCTCGGGAACGGCGGAAAAATCGAGCACAACCTGACCGCCATTGGCAAAGGCAAAAATAATGGACGCCCCTTCCACCCGGGGTTCCGCTTGCTGGAATTCCTCGGCAAGGACCATGTCCTGTCCGGGAACAGCCGCGACGACCACGGTCTGTCCCGGCTGGGGAACGTAAACGGTCTGTCCAAAATTTTGTGTCGTCTCTGCCATGTGATCCTCCACCAAGCCCGCCTGGAGCCTCTGGGTCGGAAGTTACCGTGATGCGAATTCATCCATTGTTTCCATGGGATTTATGAAATTCGCAAGGCCACGGGTCAAGTATGAAAAGAAAAGAGCGTTGACCTGACAGGAGCGCGCTTTGTCACGAAGCGCGAGTGCCATAATATCATTATGTAAAGTCGGTCACCACTATGCGCCGGAGCCGGCCCATCATGGTCAAAAATGGCGCTGCCATACTTTTGTGTGAGACAAGCACCTATTTTTCTTGCCAGATGCTCCATCCCGGAATAAATTTTATTCTAAAATCAAGCAGATCCGAGGTCATACAGCCATGAACGGCCAAGAACTCACACTCTCCGCGCCCATTTCGGCCGCCCCTTCCCCCCAGCCGCGCACCGCCCCCGAGCAGCTGACTCCGGCCCAGGTCAGTCACACACCGCCCCTGATCGGCTGTCTGGCCCTGATCTCCCGACTGCACGGCAAAACGATCAGCGTCACGGCTCTGGAATCCGGGCTGCCGCGCACGGCCGAAACCCCGACGCCCCACGCCTGCATCCGCGTCGCCCGACGCGAAGGCATCGATGCCCAGATCGTGTTCAAACCACATCTGGAAAAAATATCCGCCCTGAACCTGCCCTGCATCCTGCTCCTTGGCGACGGCGGGGCCTGCGTGCTGACCGCGATTCAGGGCGGGACGGCCCGGATTCTCATGCCCGAGACGCCGGAAGCGCCTTTTGAAATCCCGCTTGAAAAACTCCGCGAAACCTATTCCGGGCACGCGGTGCTGGCTCGTCCCCGGGCCACGGTGGACGCCTGGACCCGGGATTTGAAAATTTTCGACACCAAGCAGTGGTTCTGGGGCACCATCCTCCATTTCCTGCCCATCTACCGGCATGTGGCCATGGCTTCCATTTTCATCAACATCCTTGCCATCGCGTCACCGGTTTTCACCATGAACGTCTACGACCGCGTGATTCCCAACAACGCCCTGGAAACCCTGTGGGTTCTGGCCGTGGGCGTCGGACTGGCCTTTTTCTTCGATTTCGCCCTGCGCAATCTGCGCGGCTATTTCGTGGACATCGCCGGTCGCAACGCGGACGTCCTGGTGGCCAGCAAGCTCATGAGCCACCTGTTGTCCATCCGTCTGGACCACAAACCCGACTCCACGGGAGCCCTGGTCAACAACATCCGTGAATTCGACGCCCTGCGCGAATTTTTTAGTTCCACCACCCTCCTGGCCCTGGTGGACCTACCGTTTTTAGTCCTGTTCATCGCCGTTATCGCCCTCATCGGAGGTCCCGTGGCCGTGATACCGGGCGTGGCCGCGCCCATTGTCATCCTGGTCGGCGCGATCCTGCAAGGGCCGCTGCGGCGCTTTATCGCGGCCGGATACCGCGAATCGACCCAGAAAAACGCCCTTTTGGTCGAGGCCATCGGTGGCCTGGAAACCATCAAGACCACCCGGGCCGAAGGCCCCATGCTCGGGCGCTGGGAAAAAATCATTGGCCTAAGCGCCAAATCGTCCATCCAGGCCAAGGCCCTGAGCACCTTTTCGCTGACGTTCACCCAGTTCATGTCCCAGCTGGTCTATGCCGGCGTCGTCATCTGGGGGGCGTACCGCATCGCCGAGGGAGAAATGACCACGGGCGGCCTCATCGCCTGCGCCATCCTGGTCGGACGGGCCATGAGTCCCCTGGGGGCAGTGGCGGCCATGCTGACCCGCCTGCAGCAAAGCCGCATGGCTCTCAAAAACCTGGATCTGCTCATGACCATCCCCAGCGAACGCCCCGATGGGGTCGGGCACCCCGAGCACCAGGATCTGCGGCCGACCATTGCCTTCGAGGATGTCAGCTTCCAGTATCCCAACGCCCTGACCAACGCCCTGTCCCACGTCAGTCTGCGCATCGCCCAGGGCGAACGCGTGGCCATTATCGGCAAAATGGGTTCGGGCAAGACCACGCTGGGCAAATTGGTCAACGGCCTGTACTCGCCCCAACGCGGGGCCGTGAAAATCGGGGGGCTGGATATCCGCCAAATCGATCCGGCCGAATTACGCGCCAAAATCGGGTACATGGCCCAGGATAATTTTCTGTTCCAAGGCACTGTCCGCGAAAACATCACGCTGGGCGCGCCGCAAATCAGCGACCATGCCCTGATCCGGGCCGCGACCATCGCCGGGGTCACGGACTTCATCCGCAACAATCCGGCCGGCTTCAACCTGCAGGTTGGCGAGCGGGGCTTGAACCTGTCCGGCGGCCAGCGCCAGGCCGTGACCATCGCCCGTACCCTGCTCCTGGACCCGGACATCGTCATTCTGGACGAACCGAGCAGTTCCATGGATACTGGCGTCGAAGCCACCCTCAAATTCCGCCTGGCCCTGGCCTTGCGGGGCAAAACCCTGCTTCTGATCACCCACCGGCCCAGCCTTTTGTCCCTGGTGTCCCGCGTCGTGGTTCTCGACGATGGCAAAATCGTCGCCGACGGACCACGCGACAAGATCCTGGAGGAATTGCGCAAACCCTCCACCGGAGGCAAGCATGCCTAATCCCTTCCTTGGCGAAAACGAACTGCGCTTCATGAGCGAGGTGGACGCGGCCCTTCACCGGCGCGGACACCGCTGGACCTATGTCCTGTCCGCGACCATCTACCTGATGCTCGCGGCCTTCCTGGTCTGGGCCCATTTCGCCATCCTGGACGAAGTCACGCGAGGCGACGGCCAGGTCATCCCATCGCAGCGGGTGCAGGTCATCCAAAATCTGGAAGGCGGCATCCTGGAGGAAACGCTGGTCCGTGAAAACCAGATCGTGAACAAGGGCGATATCTTGGTGCGCATCAGCAACGAAGTCGCCCAAAGCACCCTCAGGGACGCGGCCAGCCAGGCCCGGGCCCATCAGGCCGCCATCGCCCGCCTCGAGGCCGAGGCCAACGGCCAGGAACCGGTGTTTCCGGACGAGGTCAAAACCAAGGCGCCCCATCTGGTTCATGACCAAATGGCCATCTACACCGCCCGCCAGGAGCAGTTGACCCAGGAACTGAACATCCTCAAAAGCCAGTATAGCCAGCGCATCCAGGAAGCCAACGAAATGAGCCTGCGCCGCAACCAGGTCAGCCGGGACCTGAAGCTGGCCCAGGAACAAATGGATATCGCCCGGCCGCTGATGCAAAAAAATGTCTACCCCAAGGTCGAGTACCTCAGTTTGGAGCGGGACGTGGTGTCCCTGCGTGGCGACCTGCAAACCCTGGGCGCGGCCATCCCCCGCACCCAGCAGGCGGCCCAGGAAATCAAGGAACGCCAGGCCCAGCGTCTGGCGGAATACAAGGCCATGGCCCTGGAAGAAATGAACAAGCACCAGTTCGAGCTCGAATCCATCCTCCACACCCTGGCCGCCGGCCGGGACCGGGTGACCCGGACCGATGTCCGCAGTTCGGTGCGCGGCACCATCAAGCAAATCGTCCTGAACACGGCGGGCGGCGTGATCAAGCCGGGCGAGCCCATCATGGAGATCGTGCCCCTGGACGACACCCTGCTCATCGAGGCCAACATCACCCCGGCCGACATCGCGTTCCTGCATCCGGGACAAAAGGCCATGGTCAAGATCACGGCCTATGATTTTTCCATCTATGGCGGCCTGGAGGGTTCGGTGGAGCAGATCAGCGCCGACACCATCGAGAACCAGCGCGGGGACAGCTTTTTCAAGGTCAAACTGCGCACCACGAGCAACGCCTTGACCTACAAGGGGGAAAAGCTGCCCATCATTCCGGGCATGACCGCCAGCGTGGACATTCTGACGGGCAAGAAATCCGTGCTGGACTACCTGCTCAAACCCATTCTCAAAGCCAAGCAAAACGCCCTGCGGGAGCGATGACGTGCCGATCCGCGTCCTGGCCACCCTGACGCTGCTCCTGGCGGTCCTGGCCCTGCCCCGGACGGGCATGGCCGGGCCGGACCAAAGCGTGAAATTGTTGCGCAGCGTCGCGTTCCGGGGCACGTTCAAGGCCCTGCCCCAATGGAAGCGGGTGCTGTCCAAGGCCGGGGCCCAGATCCAAACACTGAATTCCTGTTCCACCAACTGCCCGGCGGGCGCGGCCAGCTGGCAAAAAATCATCCGCGACGCAAGAAGCCAAGACCCCATGGGCCAACTGCGGATGGTCAACGTCTTTTTCAACAAATGGCCCTACGGGCTGGATCTGGACATCTACGGCGCTTCGGACTGGTGGGCCACCCCGAGGGAATTTCTGAAACTATCCGGTGATTGCGAGGACTACGCCATCATCAAATACTTTGCCCTGCGCGAGTTGGGCTTCGCCGCCTCGGATCTGCGCATCGTGGCCGTCCGGGACCGCATCCGAGGTCTTGGGCACGCGGTCCTGGCGGTTTTCGTGCGCGGGGAAGCCTATATTCTGGACAACATGACCAGCATGGTCTTCACCCACGACAAATACACCCATTATGTCCCCCAGTATTCCGTGAACGAGGAATACCGGTGGTCGCATATTCCCATGGCGAAACCTTAAGTTGGAGAAGGGATGATGACAGCACATACCGGGGGCGACCAGCCCGCACTGTCCGAGCACAAAGCAGAACTGACCATGGGCGTGACCCTCATCGCCCTGGTGGTCGCGGCCCTGATGGTCTGGGTCGGATGGAGCATCAAGGTCAAGGAACGCGAACTCCACGCCCAGGTCCGGGAACGTCTCGAATTGCTGGCCAACAGCCGGGTCGAGGTACTGCGCTCCTGGCTGTCCAGCCTAGCCCAGCAAACGGACCAACTCATCGCCTCGGATCTGTTCCGGCTCTACGCCACGGATCTGGACATGATCGAGGCCGATCCCAGCTTCCTGATCACGGGCGTCATTCCAAACACCACCGAACGCGAGCAAATGGTCCAACTGGCCGATCAGTTCCCGCTCATGCAGCAGACGTTCGCCGATTTCACCGCCTTTTCCGGCTTCCTGTCTGGTCGGATCGTGCACCGCGACGGTCAGACCATCATCGCCTCCGACGCGCATCAGCGCACGCTTTCCCCCCAACAGATGACACTGATCGCCCAAACCTTCGCCGACCCCGTCGCGCACTACTCACCCCTGCGCCAGACGGAAAACGGCTTGGTCATCGACATTTTCACGCCCATTCTGTCAACGGCCCTCGACAACGAAAAAAAGGCCGCGGCCGTGGTCCTGATGACCAAAAGCGCCACCGCCAACATCACGTCCCTGCTCTCGAACACGCCCCTGTCGGCCCGGGGGGAACGCACCCGCATCGTACAGGAAGCCCAGGAAGGACTTCAGGAAATCGTGCCCTGGTCCCCGGACGGCCTGAAAGCCCTGACCTCGATGCGGCCGGACGAAATCCAGGACCTTCCCTTTGCCCAACGCCGCGCCCTGGGCAGGCAGGAGGAGGTTTTTTCCGTGGGCATGCGGGTTCCGGATCTGGACTGGTGGATCGTGCAGGAAGTAACCGTTCCAGAGGCCAGCAAGACCCTCACCGTCTACACCCGCATGTCCATCTTCATCGCGGCCCTCATCGCCCTGGTGCTGTGTCTGCTCTTTGGCGCCTTATGGTGGCGAACCATGGGCCGGAACACCAAGCGCCAGGCGGCCACGTTCCAGGCCCTGGCCCGGGAACTGGAGGCGCAGCGCAATTTCCTGGACTCCATCAACGACACCATCCCGGACTTCATCGCGGTCAAAAACCTGGGCGGAACCTACACCTACGCCAACCCCGCCCTGGCCGATGGCGTCGGGCGGCCGGAAACGGAAGTCATCGGTCTGGACGACACGGCCCTGTTTGGATTCGACACGGGCAGACGCCTGGAGCTCTCGGACGAACGGGCTCTGAAAACCGACCAGCCGGTCACGGTCAATGAGCGCATCTTTCTCAAATCAACGGAGCACCACTTTCAGATCACCAAAATCACCCTGAAAGACTCCACGGGCGCGCCGCGAGGCGTGGTCTCCGTGTTTCGGGACATCACCGCCATGATCCGGGCCGAGGAACGCAAGCGTCTGTCCATCCAGCAGACCATCGAAGCCCTGGTCAAGGCCATCGAGTTCACGGATCCGTACCTGGCCGGACATTCGGTGCTGATGCGAGACTTGTCCTCGCTTTTGGCCGAGACCCTGCATCTGTCGCCAGCCGACAAATCCACGGTGGAGATTGCCTCGCACCTGTCCCAGATCGGCAAAATGTTCGTGGACAAGGCCCTGCTGACCAAATCGGCGCCCCTGACCGAAGAGGAAAAACAGATGGTCCAGAAGCATATCGATCACGCCGGGGATATCCTGCGTCAGATCGATTTCGAACTGCCCGTGTTCGAGGCGGTGTACCAGATGAACGAATGCCTGGACGGCAGCGGTTATCCCAAGGGCTTGCAGGGCACGGACATCGGCATCCAGGCACGGGTGCTGAACGTGGCCAACAGCTTCTGCGCCATGATCCGCCCCCGGGCCTACCGGCCGGCCCTGAGCCCGGAGGTGGCCCTCCAGACCCTGCGCGCCGCCGCCAGTCATTATGACATGGACGTGGTCGATGCCCTGGAAGCGACGCTGCGGACGGCCCAGGGCGAAAAAATCCTCGAAAAGGCCAAGGGATAACGCGCCCATCCCCCGAGGCAATCAAAAAGGCCCATGCTCGTCATCGCGAGCATGGGCCTTTTTGATTGCAGCATTCATATCACGCGGCCAATACCCCGGAACGATCCTCGGGACCATGACCCATGGGCACGCCCAAAAATCAGGCGTGGAGCTGCTGGATGGTCCGGGACAGTTGATACCCCAGAGGGGTCTGGCGGGAGACTTCCTGCTCCACGGAGGCAATGCCCTTGATGACCGTGGAATGCTTGCGGTTGAAACGCTGCCCGATCTCGGCCAGGGACAAATCTGTGTGCTTGCGGGCCAGATAAAAGGCGGTGTTGCGAGCGACAACCCGGTCCTTCTTGCGGCTCTTGGAGCGCAGATCGTCCAGGGCAAAGCCATACGCCTGACAGACAAAGGAAATGATCCGCTCGAGGTCCAGGGCGGGATTGTCCAGCTTGTAATTTTGCAGGATCTCCCAGGCCAGATCCATGGAAATGTCCATGTTCAAAAGCCTGGCCTTGAGCATGATGTTCTTGAGGCAGCTTTCGAGCTGGCGGACATCGGTCTTGATGCGGTCGGCCAGAAGTTCGGCCACGTTGATGGGCACGCTGACCTGGGCCGCCCTGGATTTGGCCCGGATGATCTCGAGTCGGGTCTCGTAGTCGGGCTTGTCGATGACGGCCATGAACCCCTGGGCAAAACGGGACAAAAGATTGGAATCGATATCGGAAAGTTCGCGCGGCAGAAACGTGCTCGTCAAAACCACGCGCCGTCCCTGATTTTGCAATGACTTGAGCGTGTTGAGCAATTCATCCTGCATCTTTTCCTTGCCCTGGAAAAAATGCACGTCCTCGAGCATCAGCAGGTCGACATTGGTGCGAAAGCGCGCCTTGAACTGCTCCACGGTCTTGGCCTTGATGGCCATGACCAGCTGGCTGGAGAACTCCTCCCCGCTCAGATAGCATACCCGCAAATGACTGCGATTGGTCTGCCTGGCCAGCTCGGCGCCAATGGCCTGGGCCAGGTGGGTCTTGCCCAATCCCGGAGCCGAGCACAGAAAAAGCTGATCCGCCGCGCGCAAATCCTGGCAAAAACTCTGGGAGGCGACATAGGCCAGCTGATTACACGGCCCGACGATGAAATCATCGAACTGGTAGCGCCAGCTCTGCACGGTCTGGGTGACCAGGCCCTGTTCCACGGGCAAGGCCATCTGGCGGGTCTGAACACGCTTTGGCGGTTGCGGGGCGCGGGGCGCGACCGGCTTGGCGACGGGCCGTGGCGCGGTCGGCGCGCCCTGATCATGGCCCAGCTCGATCCGGGGATCGAATCCGAGCACCTCGCGCGACGCGGCCTGGATCTTGTCCAACATCCGGGTTCGAACCCAGGTGCACACAAAATCATTGGGCGCGCGCAAGACCAGGGTGTCCTGCTCCAGGCAGCCTTGAAGGGGCTTGATCCAGAGCTGAAACAGGCCAGGGCTCAGGCAGCTCTGCAAGGAATTCGAGATACGGTCCCATGCGTCAATCATGGGGAAGGGTCCTAGTCGTGTAACGATATGCCGACAACTCCGGTATTACCGGTCTGGGCGGAGTTGCCGGCCCGACGTCTTTACAGCATATCTTGTTGAAATTAAAAAACATACCTTCAATCCTAGCATTCTTGGGGCGAACGGGAAATCCATCGAGGCGAAGCAGGAACGGGGCTCCCGCAGTGTCAATCATTTTTTTTCACCATTATGGAAAACTTTTTCCACAACTATAAACTGTCATATCTCCATTTTTCTTCGGAATACTCATTTTTTTAATCTTCACCAATATGCCTCCAATCCAGTCCGGTCTCTTTCTCACAAAAATCGCTCCCGAAGAACAATCGAGCGATTTTATTGACTTAACAAAATTGTTTCTTTTCCAGGGATAAACACGAATCGCGCCACGTCACCACGCCCACGATCCAAGGTCCCCGTTTCGGTTTACAAATCCGCTTGTTTCCATGTCAATTTGCCGGTTTTGGACTTCTGCTCAGGACTTTGGGACAAAAACAAGCCCTTGTCCGACATTTGCTCACATCTCGGAGAAAAAACGAGGGGCATGCCGTACCAACATGCCCCCACGAAAACGTTCACGCTGGTGGAGGGAGAATCAGGTCGGGGAAACGGCCTCCGGGGACGGAGTCGGCGGTCGGACCTGGTCGAAGGATTGCGCCAAGTCATCGAAAAGAAGCGGAATGCGCTCGTGAAAAGCGGCCAGGAGCGGCAGCATGACCTGACGCATCTGGGGATGGGCGGCCTTGTCGCAACGCAGTTTGAAAATGTGGCGCCACTCGCGGATGTTGGCCGTGGTCACGATTTCGGTTTTGAGACTGTTGGGCAAAACGCTTCTGGCTTCCTGGGGAGAAGCCCCGGCGTCGATCAGGCGCAGATAGGCGTCCTCGCAGGCCCGCATGGCGGACAGCCACAGGGCGTACCGGGCGTCGTCCCCGGCCCAGAAAAAAGGACGGATCACGGTGATCTCGCGACCGAACCGGTCCTGGGCATAATTGGCGTAGCGGGTGCTCTCCTGGGAAAAGGAGCACATCCGGTGTCGGACCAATTCGTGGGTCACGCCACGATCGCAGACAATGCGCACGGTCACGGAAATATGTTCAAGGACACTGTCGTGACCCAGGCGGACAATACGGGACAAAAGCTTGCGGGCCGAATCCGGGCTGGTTTTGTCTTCCGATTTGTAGCAGGTCCGGGCGGCCAGCTCCAAATGGCTCAAGACAAAATCCCCATCGGGCAGATGCATGAAGGAAAAACTGGGATCGACGATTTTCATGAGACCTCCGGTCAGCCGCGCAATTTCAGTCCGCCATCGATGTGTTGATAGGCCTTGGCCGTGACCACCCGCCCCCGGGGCGTGCGCTTGAGAAAGCCGCATTGGATCAAGTACGGCTCATAGATGTCCTCGATGGTCCGGACTTCCTCGGAACACGCGGCGGCGATGGTTTTCACGCCCACCGGACCACCGCCGAAACTGTCGATGATGCACTCCAAAATCTTGCGGTCCATCAGATCCAGGCCACGCGAATCCACGTCCATGATGTCCAAGCCCTTGGCCGCGACCTCGGCGTCGATGATCTCGCTCCCGGCGACCTGGGCGAAATCGGCCACCCGCCGCAACAACCGATTGGCGATGCGCGGCGTGCCCCGGGACCGCCGTCCGATTTCCAGGGAGCCCTCGTCCGTGATGCACACCCCCAGAATCCGGGCCGCGCGGGTGACAATCAGGGCCAACTCGGCCGGATTGTAAAACTCCAGCCGGCAGATGACGCCAAACCGGTCGCGCAAGGGCGAGGTCAGAAGTCCGATGCGCGTCGTTGCCCCGACCAGGGTGAAGGGCTCGAGTTCGATCTTGACCGTGCGCGCTCCCGGCCCCTGGCCGACGATCAGATCCAATTTGAAATCCTCCATGCCTGGATAGAGAATTTCCTCGACCACGGCCGGCATGCGATGGATCTCGTCGATAAAAAGCAGGTCGTTGCGCCCCAGGCTGGTCAAAATGGCGGCCAAATCCCCACTGCGCTCCAGCACGGGACCGGATGTGGAGACCAGATTCACGCCAAGCTCGCTGGCCATGATCTGGGCCAGGGTTGTCTTGCCCAGACCGGGGTTGCCATAGAGCAGACAGTGATCCAGATGCTGGCCGCGCTCCTTGGCCGCCTGCAGATAGATCTTCAAATTGCCGCGCACGTCGTCCTGGCCGATAAAATCGTCCAGGGTGCGCGGACGGATATGTTCTTCTCCGGGACTTGTCATGTCATTTCGCGGCAAAAATCTTCAGGGCCCGCCGGATGGCGGAACCCGTGTCCAAATCGGGCTCGGTCTCGAACACGACGCGCACGACCTCGTCCACTTCATGTCGGGCATATCCCAGGGAAGCCAGGGCCGCCGCGCAATCGGCCGCGGCCGAAACCGGCGGCGCGACGCGGCCGGACGCGACGGACAAGGGTGCCACGAGTTTGTCCTTCAGGTCCAGCATCAGACGCTTGGCCGTCTTGGCTCCGATACCCGGAATCCGGGTCAGGCTGGCCACGTCCTCCCGGGCGATGCACGCGGCCAGCTCACCGGGCGCGTAGCAACCGAGCATGGCCAGGGCCGTGCGCGGGCCAAGCTTGGGCGCTCCAAGCAAGGTCGCGAAGGCCCGGCGCTCTTCCCAGGAGGCAAAGCCGTATAAGGTCAAGGCGTCTTCACGAACCAGGGTATGCACGAAAAGTCGAACCATGTCGCCGGTTCCCGGCAACCCGGCCAGGCCGGACACGCTCAACAGCACGCGATAGCCCACCCCGCCGGAGGTCAGAACCACGCACGATTCCTCGTCGCGGTGCAGCACGGTTCCTTCAAGATAGGCGATCATGGGTCTTGCCTTATAAACGGGTGGCGCCGGTTTGGCCAGCGGCCAGGGCATTCAGGAAACGGGAATGGTTGAGATGGCAGATGGCCACGGCCAGGGCATCTCCGGCATCCTCGGCCCAATCGGGCTTGACGCCCAGCAACTGCCCGACCATGAACCCGACCTGCGATTTTTCGGCCCGGCCGGCGCCAACCAGGGATTTCTTGACCAAGGTTGGCTCGTAGCCAAAAACCTCGACTCCAAGCAGACCACAGGCGGACAGCACCGCGCCCCTGGCTTGGCCCAGCTTCAGGGCCGAAGCGGAATTGCGGGCGAAAAAGACATTTTCCACGGCCACGGCCACGGGCGAATGGGTTTGGATCAACGCTGTGATCCGGGCGTGCATCCGGGCCAGCCGATCGCTCAGGGCTTCTTCCACCGGCCGCACCGTGCCCGCCTCGATCAGGGACAAACAGCCGGAGCGATCCCGAACTAGGCCAAAGCCCATGCACCGGGAGCCGGGATCGACGCCCAGCACGACACGTTCGTCCATGGCCGCCGCGGCCTACATCTCGGCCAGGAGTTCGGGCGGCAGCTCGAAATTGGCGTAAACGTTCTGCACGTCCTCGTTGTCATCCAGGGCATCGTACAGCTTCAGAACCTTGCGGCCGGTTTCCACGTCCACGGCCACCGTGTTCTGGGGAATGCGATTCAATTCGGCGGACAGGGGAATAATGCCGGCGGCCTCGAATGTTACCTTGGCCGTCTGGAAATCCTCGGCGGCGCACAGCACCTGCCAGGAATCATCGTCGTCGAGCACGTCTTCCACGCCGCCCTCGAGACCTGCTTCCAGCAGCTGCTCCTCGGTGTACTTGGATTTATCGAAGGAAAAAACGCCCTTCGTGTCGAACATCCACGCCACGCATCCGGCGGCGCCCATGGAACCGCCGTTCTTGCTCAAGATATGGCGGACTTCGGCCACGGTCCGGTTCTTGTTGTCCGTGACGGCCTCGACCAGGATGGCCACCCCGCCCGGCGCGTAACCCTCGTACATGATCTCTTCCAGGGCATCGGAAGCCAGCTCGCCGGTCCCTTTCTTGATGGCCGTGTCGATCTTGTCCTTGGGCAGGTTCACGGCCTTGGCCGCGTCAATGGCCGCGCGCAGACGGGCGTTCATGTCCGGATCGCCCCCTCCCTTGGCCGCCAGGATGATCTCCTTGGTGACCTTGGTGAACATTTTGCCGCGCTTCAAGTCCTGCCGCCCCTTGCGGTGCTGGATATTCTTCCATTTACTATGTCCTGCCATGCAATCCTCCAAAAAAGTCTATACGGTGGCCGGGGCCACGAATCCCAAACCGAGAATAAAGATTTCCTTGCTTTCCGACCGGCTGCTCTTGGGCTTGAACATGGTCACCTTGGCAAACCGTCCGCGCAGGGACTGCACGAAAGGATGCACATCCGGCCCTTCGAAAACCTTGGCGACAAAGATCCCACCCACCGCCAGCCATTCCTGGGCCACGCCATACGCGGCTTCCACCAACTGGATGGAACGGGCCTGATCCGTGAACTTCGAGCCCGTGGTCTTGGGGGCCATGTCGCTCATGACCACATCAAACGGGGCCAGGGCCTCGACATGAGCCAAAAACTCCGGGGAGCGGGCAAAAATATCTTCCCGCAAAAAAACGACATGTTCCGGGAAAACCGTGTCCGGCACGTTCAGGTCGATACCGAGCACCCGTCCGGACGCGCCGACCCGTTCGGCCGCGTACAGCGTCCAGGAACCGGGACAGGCCCCGAGGTCGAGCACTTTCTGGCCCGGCCGCAGGAGCTTGTGCGCCTTGTCCATTTCCTGAAGCTTGTATACGGAGCGGGCAGGATAGTTATCCTGTTTGGCCTTTTTGAAATAAAAATCGCGGTATTGTTTCATGCGTTCCAATGCCGGACTGGGCCCGGAACGTTCAAGCGAGCGCCTTCATGCCAGCCAGACCCATACGTGTAAAGATTAAAAACGAGCTTGGACTCCCTACCTCGCTCCCCAGCGGAGAGCAATACCACCGTCTGACCGGAACCGGGCCAGACGTGGTTGTCTGGGGCCTGGGTCCGGACAGCGCGGCCTGCGTCAGGCTTTGTCCGGAAGCGCCCCGGGTCTTCTGGATCGAGGCGCCGGACTTCGAGGTCCAGATGCCGCCCTCCTGGCACGCGGCCATCCCGTCCCATTGGATTCGCGTCGATCCAAGGCGCGCCCCGAGCCTGTCGCGGACCTGCCAAACCCTGATCTACGAGCCCAATTTCCGCCTTTTCCCCTCTTTTTGGCATCCCCTGGCCGCCCACCTGCGCGCGATGCCGGGCGGTATGTCGATACCGGCCATCTGGCTGCCCGCCCCGGCCAACGCCCTTGTCGTGCCGGAGTTGGCCAAGGCCGCCCAAAACCTTGGTCTGGCACCCCGGCGCCTGCCGGCGTCCCTGGCCGTGGCCGACCTGACCAAACGCCTGGAGCAGGAAACGCCAACGCTCTTCGTGAGCGTCAACTTCCACGGCCTGGACCCATACGGCGAAAACCAGGCCCTGCTCGAAGCAGCGGGCGTTCCGGTCGTGGTCTGGTGCGTGGACAATCCCTTCCATCTGCTCTCGTCCCAAAAAAACCACCTGTGGAAAAAACTTCCCCTGGCCGTGACCGACGAGTGGTTCGTGCCGCCCTTGCGCCAACTCGGCGCCCGGCCCGTCCACCTGCCCTTGGCCACGGACCCGGACCTTTTCGCTCCCGGCCCAGTCTGCCCCAACGGCCGGGATCTGCTTTTTGTCGGTCGGAGCCGTTTTCCGGACCGGGACGCCTTTTTCGCCGCCAGCTCCGTGTCCGACACCCTGCTCCTGGCCGCCAAAAGCCTGCCCGGTCGCCAAGCCCATTTCGGATGGTGGCACGACAAACGTGGCGGACAACCCTGGCCCGGCGCCGACGTGCGCAACACGGGGCTGGGAGCCGAGCTGGCCTCGGAAAGATGGCGCATCGAAATCCTGCGCGCCTTGTCCCACACCGAGACACTGACCATCGTGGGTGACGCGGCCTGGACAAAGCTCGTCCCCGCAGCCCGCCATCTCCCGCCCGTGGACTACTACGCCGGCCTGGCCCAAACCCATGCCCGGGCATCCTTTTGTCTGAATCTGACCAGTCTGCTCCTCCCCCACGGCCTGACCCAACGTCATTTTGATGTCTGGGCCAGCGGCGGTTTTCTGCTCACCGACACCACGCCCGGCCTGGCCATCTTCCCGCCGGAACTGGTCGCGGCCGTCAGCTTCGAGGACCCGGGGCGGGTCCATGATCTTATCCGGGATTTCGCGACCAATCCGGACCGCAAAAACGAACTGCGCCGGGCCTGGCAGGCGCACATCCTGGCCGAGCATGTCTACACCCGGCGTCTGGAACGCATTCTGAGCTTCGCCCGGAACGGGCTGTGATCGCGGTCTTGTTTCGAAAAATCCCAACGCCCCGCGCCCAGGCAAACCGGAGGACAAGGACCTAGTCGCCCTTGATCCAGACCCTGTTTCGGCCACCGGCCTTGGCCTGGTACATGGCATGGTCGGCCTCATCCAGAAGGCGGACGAGGGCCGTTTCCTCGGGGCCGGGCCGAAGTTCGGCCACGCCAATGGACACGGTAAGCTTGATGCCTTTTTGCAGGACCTGGCCGTTGTGATCGCGGATGATGAAATCGTAGTCGGCGATGATGACGCGCAAATTCTCGGCGTCCCGGGCCGCTTCCCTGGCGTCGAATCCTGGCAGGACGACCACGAACTCCTCGCCTCCATACCGGGCGGGGAAAAAGGCCCGGTTGGGCGTCGTGCCATATTTTTTGGCGTAGCCCATGAGCTTGCCGGCCACCGTGACCAGGGCCTGATCCCCGATACGATGACCATACGTGTCGTTGAATTTCTTGAAGTGATCGATGTCCACCATCAGCAAACTCAGCGGACGCTTGGTGAGCAGCGACTCCGTGATGGTGGTCTGGAAATAGCGGTCAAAAGCCCGTCGGTTGTTGAGCTTGGTCAGGGGGTCCGTGTAGCTCATCTCCACCAAATCCCGCGTGTCCTGCTCCATATGGGTAATAACCGACGTGAAGGCGGCCTGAAGCCGCGCGATCATGTCTTCCAAAACATTCTGGTCGACAGCGACGCCGATGGTCGTTTCACGCAAATCCCGGACTTCCTTGGTCCGTAAAATATTCTGGGAACGCGCGTGTTCGATCAGGGCCACGGTTTCACGGAACATCGTCTCCAGCTTGAGACTCCACGGTTGATAAAGAATTTGCTCCTTGTGGCGGACCAGGTCCGTGAAGGCGCCTTCCGAATAATCCCGGTTCCTGACCGCCTCCATGACCAGATCCTGAAGGGCCTGCTTCTGGGCCACGGACAGAAAATCATACTCGGACAGCGAGCGCATATACAGAATGAGCGCCCCCCATTTGGAACGAGCCGGCACGCCCGCCCTGATCAGCGATCGCACCAGCTCGTCGGAACAAAAGAAATTGGAACTTTCCGAGGTCATGGCGGCTCCCACGCGGCGCGGCGCCGCGAACTCAACTCTTGGATGAGAACACCTGCCCAATCTCGAAGGCCTGACCAAGATAATCGCCCACCGTATGGTACGCGCGGGTGACCGGCGTGAAAATCACCGGCCGGACCTTGGCGATATCCGGATAGCCGCTGGCATCCAAAACATCCTCCTCGGCCTTGACGTCCATCACCTCGCCCACGAACTGGATGTGCATGCCCAAGGCCACGGTGCGGACCAGGGCGCATTCCAGGATCAGGGGAAACTCCCCGACATAGGGCGCGTCGACGACGTCGGAGCGGACCGGAGTCAGACCCGTGGCCGCGAACTTGTCCACGTTCTTGCCCGAGGCGACGCCAAAATAATCGGCCTGTTCGGCGTAGTTCGCCGAAGGCACGCTGATGGTGAAGGCCCGGCGATTCAATATGGCGGCGTAGGAATGCCGGTCCTCGCGCAGGGACACGGCCACGCACGGCGGCTTGGAGCAACAAATCCCACCCCAGGCCGCGGCCATGGCGTTGGGCTTGCCGGCTTCGTCATAGGAGCCGATGATCCACAAAGGAGCTGGCTGGGCCAGGGTTTTGGGCCCGAGAGAGCGTTTCATGAGGTTCTCCATGCATGTTAAGAGGTTCCAGACGATCTTGCCACGGGTTTCTATATGGTTATAGGTAGCCTCCTGCAAGCGGAACCGCCAAATACCACTATTTTCCCCCGGACACGACATGAACAAAGCCATCCACATCGCCGGCGCGCGTGAACACAATCTGAAAAATCTGACCCTGGACATTCCCCGCGACCAGCTCGTGGTCGTGTGCGGCCCGTCAGGTTCGGGCAAATCGACCCTGGCCTTCGACATCGTCTACGCCGAGGGGCAGCGCCGCTACGTCGAATCCCTCTCAGCCTATGCCCGCCAGTTCCTGCCGCAGATGGACAAACCGGCCATCGACGCCATCGAAGGCCTGACTCCGGCCATCTCCCTTGAGCAGCAGACCGTGTCCAAGAACCCGCGTTCCACCGTGGGCACGGTGACCGAAATTTACGATTTTCTGCGCGTCTTTTACGCCCGACTCGGCGTGCCGTGCTGCCCGGAATGCGGGGACCCGATCCAGGCCCAGAGCAGCGACGAAATCATTGGCCGCATCCTGGATCTGCCCGAAGGCACCAAATTCATGCTCCTGGCCCCCTTGGTGGATCACAAAAAAGGCACTCACGCCGATCTCTTCAAAAAACTCAAGTCCCAGGGCTTTGCCCGTGTGCGCATCGGCGGCGAGATCGTGCCCCTGGACCCCACGCCGGAGCTGGCCAAAAACCAGAAGCACGCCATCGACTTGGTCGTGGACCGCCTGGTTTTGAAGCCCGACCTGCGCAAACGCCTGGCCGACTCCGTGGAACTGGGGCTGAAATCCGGCGAGGGACGTGTCATCGTGTCCATCATCGGCGGTGAGGACCTCTTCTTTTCCACGGACGCGGTCTGCCCGAAATGCGGCCTCAGCCTGCCCAAGCCCAGCCCCCAGCTCTTTTCCTTCAACAGCCCCCAGGGCGCCTGTCCGCATTGCTCGGGCCTGGGCACGGTGGAATACTACGAACCAGCATTGCTCGCGCCCAATAACGGTCTGTCCCTGCGCCAGGGGGCCATTTTGCCCTGGAAGGGGCGCGGACTGGACCGTTTCGCGCCGGATCTGGAACGCCTCGGCGCGGCCCACGGCTTCACCCTGGACACACCCCTGGGCGCGCTGTCCGACACGGCCCGCCACGCCCTGTTCCACGGGGCCGAGGCTTGGCCCGGCGTGATCCATTTTTTGGAGCAGGGGCAAAACCTTGGCCCCATCTGGCGCGACGAGCTGGCCCGCTTCCGCCAGACCACGGACTGCCCGGTCTGCCACGGGGCGCGCCTTAGGCCCGAATCCCTGGCCGTACGCGTCGACGGCCTGAACATTTTCGAATTCTGCTCCCTGCCCATTGCCCGCGCCCTGGCCTGGCTTGCGGACAAAACGTTTTCCGGCGTGGCCGCCGAGATCGCCACCCCGCTCTTAAAAGAGCTCTGCCACCGCCTGGAATTTCTGGTCAACGTCGGCCTGGATTACATCTGCCTGGGCCGCAACATGTCCACCCTGTCCGGCGGCGAGGCCCAGCGCATCCGTTTGGCCGGGCAGCTCGGCTCCGGCTTGGTCGGGGTGACCTACGTTCTGGACGAACCGAGCATCGGCCTGCATCCGCGTGACAACCAGCGCCTCATCAACACCCTGCGCCAACTCCAGGGCCGGGGCAACACGGTGCTGGTG
>RZYB01000036.1 GCA_009930495.1 Deltaproteobacteria bacterium | reverse complement strand
TCGGCCGGGGTTTCCTTGAGGGTGGGGACGTAGAGTTTGCTGAACAGCATGAATTCTCCTGTGGCTATAATGAAAAGTGTTGGCTGGTAAAATTTTCGAGTTATTATGAAAATGGAGGCGTTTAACGGCCGCAGCGCCGCTCGTCGAGGAACTTTTCCAGCTCCTCCATGAATGCGGGCAAAAGGTCCGCCCGACCGCGCACCTTGCGCACGACCTCGCCCTTGCGAAAAATAAGCCCCGAGTCCCGGCCGCCGGCCACGCCGATGTCGGCCTCGCGCGCCTCGCCGGGGCCATTGACCACGCAACCCATGACGGCCACGGTAAACACGTCCTCCACATGGCGGAGGCGTTTTTCCACGGCGTCGGCCAGCTCCATGAGGCCGATTTCGGTTCGGCCGCAGGTCGGACAGGACACGATTTCCGGACCCCGCGCCCGCAGCCCCAGTGCACGCAGGATCTCCCAAGCGACGAGCATTTCCTCCACCGGATCAGCGGTGAGCGACACGCGCAGGGTGTCGCCGATGCCTTCGGCCAAAAGAATTCCCAGCCCCACGGACGACTTGACCGCCCCGCGCATGGCCGTTCCGGCCTCGGTCACGCCGATATGCAGCGGATAATCCACGGTTTTCGCCATGAGTCGGTACGCGGCAATGGTCCCCAGGACGCTGGAGGACTTGAGCGAAATCTTGGTGTCGTAAAAATTGCGCTCTTCGAGCAAGCGGACATGCGTGAGCGCGCTCTCGACCATGGCCTCCGGGGTCGGCCCGCCATGTTTTTTGAGCAAGCCCTTGTCGACCGAGCCGCTGTTGACACCGATACGGATGGGCACCCCGGCCGCGCGCGCCGCGTCCACCACGCGGTCAACCTTGTCCGGGCCGCCGATATTGCCAGGGTTGATGCGCAAACCGCCCACGCCCGCTTCCACGGCCATGACCGCTAGGCGCGAGTCGAAATGGATGTCCGCGATGAGCGGCACCGGAGCTTGGTCACAGATACGGCGCAAGGCCATGGCCGCTTCCACGTCCAAGACGGCCAGACGCGCGATCTCGCACCCGGCCTCGGCCAGGGCCAAGATCTGGACCAGGGTCGCGGCCACATCGCGGGTGTCGGTGTTGGTCATGGACTGGACACGGATGGGATTGTCGCCGCCGATACCAATTCCACCCACGGAAATCGCGCGGGTTTTCGTGCGCGGCGCGAGGGCCGCGAAGTCGTGAAGTGTCATGGCGCGGGAGACTACTGAATTTGGCTTTCAAAGCCAAGGACAAGGGCCCGACGCGGATCAGAAGTAGCCAAGGCTCCGCAGTTGCCCCATGTGCTCCTCCTTGCGGCTGTCACGGCCCGAACGCTCGCCGTGGCCGGAGCGACTGGTGCAGGGCATGCATCCCAGGGAACGATACCCTTCATCGTATAGCGGACACCAGGGAATGCCTTCACGCACGAGGAAAGTCCAAACATCGAGCTCCGTCCATTCAAGAATTGGCGCGGCCCGGACATGAACCGGATCGACGTGTTCTTCCAGCCAGGGATGACCGGCACGGTTGGGGTTCTCGTCCGCGCGCACACCGGTCAACAAGGCCGAAATTCCAAGGTTTTGCAAGGCGTTGTTCAGGGGAACAACCTTCAAGTCCCGGCAACATGTCAAAGGATCCCGGGCCAGGGGATACCGGGACAAAGGCACGGATGGCCGGATGATGTGCAGATCAATATTCCAATCCCTGGCCAAACGATCTCGAAAAGCGAGCACTTCTGGAAATTTGCAGCCGGTATCCAAATTCAGGGCGCGGACTCGCGCTTCAGGCGCGTGCTCGGCCAGCACGACGCGCCACAGGGCAAGCACCACCGTGGAATCCTTGCCTCCAGTCCAACCGACGGTTGTTCCCAAACCAAAACATTCCAGTGTCTGACGCATCCTCGCCATGGCCAGGGCGCGTTTTTCCTCCAAAGTCATGCAGCCTCCTTCCCACCCAGAAACATTCATGCCTTTTCCGCACGTCCGGGGCGCAGCATGCATTCCGGAGGGAAATCTGTCGACCCGCCAAAACGACAAAAAAAGACCGGGCAAGCCCGGTCTTTGAACCAACGTCGGAACAGGCGACTACACGTTGTTCCAAGAGGAAGATGTCAATCGCGCGCCACTTGATGTGACCAACAGACAGGCATGGCCCGGCAACGAGGCCGTCAGTCGCAATGCCTCGCGCGGATGCATGAGGCTCAGCGCCGTGGCCAGGCCGTCGGCCTGCATGACTGTCGGAGCCTGAACGCTGACACTTTTTATGTATTGCGGTGAAGAGCCGGTGTCCGGATTGACCAGATGGTGCGAAGTTCGAGTTGGATTGAAAAAGACCTCGTACCCGCCGGAAGTGGCGACTGCTCCATTGCGCATTTTGAGCACCGCCGGATAATCACCGTGCTTGTTCGGGTCCTCGATAGCGACATGCCACGGACGATCCAGACCATTGGAAAAACCCTGAACGCGGATATCGCCGCCCGCGTCGATCATGAAATGCTCGACACCCTCGCGTCGCAAGACCTCGGCCGCGCAATCGGCGATATACCCCTTGGCGACACCATCCAGGGTCGCGCTCATGCCCGTGGCCTCGAACCACAGTTTCTGACCGTCCTGCCGCAACCTGGACGCATCGACCAATGACAAGGCTTCCCGCAATTCGGCCTGACCCGGTTTACCCATGGAACGCTCCAACAGCGTCAAAACGGGGGTAATACTCACATCAAAACGCCCATTTGAATGGCGATGCAAAAATTGGCCGTGATGGATCACATCCAACAATTCCGTGGGTGCCCTATCCAACCGGCCAGCGTCGTTCAACGAGGACAGCGCCGAGCGGGAGTCAAACCGGCTCATAATCGCCGACAACCGTTCGATTTCGGCATAAGCCCGCCCCAGGGCGTCTTCACACCGGCCGGAGGAGTCCGCAAGCGCGGTGATACCGACAATCGTGCCCATAAGCAGACGCTTCTCATTCACGCGTTGGAACTGCGCGGCGGCCAGGGCCGGCAGAACGCGGAGAGAAGGAGCCAATACAGCTCCTGCCGCCAGAACGGACAAGGATTTCAAAAAAGTCCGGCGATCAGAGAAAAATTCCCCATGCTTCATGATAATTCTCCGTACTGGTGCGCGTTACGCGTTCAAGTCCGCGACGTGGGATTCTTCGGGATAATGCGCGGGTTCCGTTTCAGGGCCTGCCGCGATGTATTCAGGATTGAGACACCGCAAGATGTTCCGGGGGCACTTTTCCACGCAAACTTCCCCGCAAGACGGTCCGTACGCCAAGCAAGCCTTGTGGTCGATGACAATGCGGTCATCGACCATGGAGATGCACTGGGCCGGACATTTCTTGATACAGGCGCCGCAGCTGATACACCCCACCTCGCACACATCCTTGACCGCCTTGCCCTTATCCTGGGACGAACAGAACACCATGACCCGGGAACGGCGGGGAATCAGCTCCAGAATGGAATTCGGGCAGGTGCGGACACAGGTTCCACAACTCGTGCATTTATCCGGGGCGATGTGCACAAGATTATTCTCGATCCACATCGCATCAAAGGGACAGGCGCGGACACAATCCCCAAGACCAAAACATGCGTAGGAGCAAGCATCCGGCCCGCCTTGGACCAATTTCGCCGCTGCGCAGCTCATCACGCCCAAATATTCGAATTTTTTCGCGACCTTTCCTTCAACCTTCATGCAGCGACGAAAGGCGACCATGGGTTCGGAATCGCCCGCGGCCTTGCCCGTCAATTCAGCGACCCGCTTGGCGACATCGGGACCACCGGCGCAGCATTTATTCGGCGGGACACTCGGATCATTAATGACAGCAGCGGCATACGCTTCGCATCCGGCATAGCCGCATCCACCACAGTTGGCTCCAGGCAAGGCCTCGGTCACCACCTCGATGCGTGGATCCTCCTCGACGTACAGCACCTTGGACGCGACGGCCAAGAGGCCGGCGGAGATGAAGCCCAGGCTGAACAGTGTAACAACTGATGCTGTGATCATTCTTCTCTCCGTGGTTAGGCGATCATGCCTTTGAATGCCATGAACGCCAGTGACATGAGACCGGCCATGATCAATCCGCTGGGAACCCCGCGCATGGACCGAGGAATACGTGTAACTTCAAAACGCTCGCGAATACCCGCCATAAGGATCAATGCCAACAAAAAGCCTGTCGCCGCGGCGACAGCGTACAGCATGGACGTGACCAAATCATATTCCTTGCGCTGCACCAAAATGGCCACGCCGAGAACGGCGCAGTTCGTGGTAATGAGCGGCAAAAAAATTCCCAAGGATTTATATAAAGGCGGGACCATTTTTTTCAAAAACATTTCCACAAACTGAACAAGCGCGGCGATGACCAAAATAAAGACGATGGTTTGGAGATACGCGAGATGAAATGGAATAAGAACGTACATCTGAATAAGATACGTAAACAGTGTGGCCATGATGGTCACAAAGATAACCGCCGCGCCCATGCCGAAGGCAACACCCTTTTCCTTGGAACATCCCAGATACGGGCAATTTCCAAGATATTGGGCCAAAACTATGTTGTTAACAAAAATTGCAGAAATAAAAAGCAAAAATGTTTCCATGCAAAGCTCTCCTTAGCCCTTGGCGGGCTGCAGCCGTTCCAGCTTTTTTTGAGCCGCGATTTTGTCCATGGCCTTACAGGCGGCGCAGCCGGCACAACCAGCGTCGAAATTGGGATCAAGTTCGAGGCCCTTGCGCTTGGCTTGCCACAGATTCAAATAATTCATCCCGGCCAAGATCAACCCCAGACAAACAAAAGCTCCCGGGGCCTGAACCATGAAAGTGAAGGGATGAAAATCCGGACCAAACAAAGAAACGCCGAACAAGCATCCGGCGCCGAAAAGCTCGCGAATGGCGCCCAAAAATGTCAAGGAGATGGTGAAGCCTATCCCCATGCCCAACCCATCCGCCAAGGATAGCAAGGGAGGATTTTTTGCGGCAAAGGCTTCAGCCCGTCCGAGAATGATACAGTTGACAACGATCAGGGGGACAAAAATGCCCAGCTGCTCATAGAGTGGATACGCAAAAGCCTGCATGAGCATTTCCACGGCCACGACCAGCGATGCCGCGATAGCGATAAAACAAACAATCCGAACTTTTTTGGGAATAATGTTCCGTACCAATGAAATGATCACATTGGACAAAGCGAGAACAAAAATAACCGCTGCCCCCATGCCCAACCCATTGTTGGCGGTGTTTGTCACCGCCAGTGTAGGACAAAGACCAAGCACCAGCCGAAACGGGGGAAGCTCTTTCCAGAGCCCTTTGGTGAATTCTTGCATCATATTAGCCATGAACAAACTCCTTGGGGTGAGTGGCGGCTACCAGGAAGTCTTGATGGTATCCTTGAGGGCCGCATACCAGCCGGCGGCCTGCTTGACCGCGTCGGCTGTGCCGATGGAAGAAAACGTAGCCCCAGATATGGCGTCGATATCGCCGCCATCCTTCTTGAGACTGGCCTTGGCCGGGTCCTTGCCCTTGAATTGCTTGGAAAACGCAGGCTCTTGAATCCGCGAACCAAGGCCTGGAGTTTCCTTGTGCGTGGTCACGCAAATTCCAACCAGTGCATCCGAGGACACGTCAAACCCCACCAGGACATTGACATCACCGCCATAACCTTTTCCCGCGCCCTCAAAGGCAACGGCCAACAATTTGCCATCCTTGATGGTTGGAAAAACCGTGACCGTCTCTCCCTCGGCTCCGGGTTTGGGCAGAACCTTGCGGTCTGCGATGGGGTCATTGGTGCCATGCAAAAAAATCTGCTTCAGGGCCGGACCCTGGACATTCATCAGGACCTGTTCCTCGATGATGGGATTCGTCCAAACCTTCAAGCCGGACAGGACAAAACCCGCCAATCCGGTGATGGCGGAAAGCACTACCACCATGCGTACAAGTTCCATCATGACGTGCTACCTCCCGCCGAAGGGTTTAGGTTCAATCAGATCAAAGAGCGGTGTGCAGAGGTTCGCCAACAAAACGGCAAAAACCACGCCATCGGGATAGATTCCATAGGTTCGAACAACGATCGCCAGCGCCCCACCAAAAAAGCCGTACAACAGCATCGGAAGGCGCCAAGCTGGCGAAGATGATGGGTAGGGCATGAGAAAAAATGCCGCCAGGAGGGTGCTGCCAGAAAGCACATGAAACAATGGCGAGGCGTATGCATTGGGGTCGATCAGGTTATAGACAAGCCCGGTCAAAAACGCCCCTGCTAAAAAGGAAACCGGGACAAACCACCGCAACACGCCCGTGGCCAAAAGGTATCCGCCGCCCACCAAAATCATCAACGCCTGGGAAGCGCCCAAGGCACCCAAATGATCACCGAGCAACAAGCTCATGGGTGAAATCGCGGCCACGGCGTCGAGCCCAAAATACTTTAGCTCGCTCAATGGCTCGATGCGATCCCAAGAAAGCAGCATTCCATTCAAATCCATGAAATCAGGCCAAGATATGGTCAGAATGGCCCAGCCCATGGCCGGGGCGCAAAGTGGGCTGCCACCATAACCGCCAAAAACCATGCGCCCGAGAATGATGGTCAAGGAACTGCCGATGACAACCATCCAAGCTGGCAGGGTGGCTGGCAATAAAAAAGCGAAAAGAATGCCGTCGGTCAGGGCTGAAAAATCATCGGAGCTCGGAGCCTGCTCCATGATTCTTTGCACCAGGGCTTCCGTGAGAACAGCGGCTAGTCCAGCCCAGGCCATGACTTCAATGGCGGCATAGCCATATTGGTATACAGCCATGATAGCGGCGGGCAGAAGAGCCAGCAACGTATGCAGCATGGTCTTCTGAATGGTTTTTCCACAATGCCAAAACGGCGCCGAGGACACCGATAGTATGTTTGGAGAAGTTTCCTGACTTGCCATGAGCTCTTATCCTTGGTTGTCCGTGTCTGATGGATGGCCGATGAGCCGCAAGCAGCTAGTCCTGCAAGCGGCACGTCGAGACAAACTCGTCCTGGGCCAGCAGTTGCTGTTTGGCCAGCTTCAAATATTGAAGCACCGGTCGATTCGCCGGGCAGGCAAACGTGCACATGCCACATTCGAGGCAGGCTTCGACATGTCTGGTTCTGGTTTCGTCATACTTGCCAAATTCAGCGTAGCGCGACAGCATGCCCGGCTGGATGCGAGCCGGACAAACCAGGACGCATTCGCCACAATTGATACAGGCCGACAATCCCACTTCCGGAAAACGCCCCAAGGGCACCAGGGTGACGGCCGTGCAGTTCTCGGGAATACCCATGGCGAGATCATAAACAGCCTCGCCCCGCATGGGCCCGCCCAAGACAACCTTGCATCGATCCGATGACATCCCGGCGACATGCAACACATCCCGTACAGGCATGCCCGTGGAAACCCGAAACACCTTTTCTCCAACGGAAACGACAGCATCCACCAAGGGCAGCTTCGTTTCCGCCACCCGTCCGACACGGTACAAGTCCGAAACGGAAATGACATCGACACCATCCGGCCGTTCCGAGCCAGTCGCGGCCAGGACGACCAAGGGATCGATGGTCTTGGGATAAACGTCACTGGCATGCACGGTGGTGCATCCGTAGAGAGTAATGTTCATGCTCGGCGCGACGACAAGCTTGATCGTACCCGGCCTGACCGCCCGCTCCAAGACCTGAATGCCAGCTTCCAAGGTCGCCTTGGCGTCCTTGAGCAGCTGCTCGCTGACGTAAACCCCGGGTTCGGGATTCAGGCCATTGACGACCAGGGTCCGCGAGGGATGAAATTTATCCGTGTCGATTCCCAGTTCCAGAAGCCTGCGACAGAGATCTTCCTGCATCAACGCGTCCAAATCCGAGCACGGCTCCGGACGTGAAGGCGGGGCCACATCCTCTCCCTCCTTGGGAGCGGGCAATGGGCCGATGACAATAAAGCCAGGCTGAATGTCATCCACGGCGCCGTCGATACTCGCGTGGACAAAACCGGTATTGAATGAATTCTTGGACGGATTCTCCGCGATGACCTGACCCTTGGCCACGATTTGTTTTTTCTTGACCACGGGCTTGTGTTTTTCTTGAATTGGAATCCGTACCAGCGTCGGAACGGGCGACTCCTGCAAACTCCCCTTGAGCGCGGACGAAGTATTGAGTTTCATCATGATGCCTTACCTAGTGTGACAACGGGTACACGATTTTTCACCATAAGGGCCAGCTCCTGCCTTCTCGTGACATGTCATGCACTGATCGTGAAATGAATCCATTCGATGGGGCAATGGAGTGGCATCCGAATCATAATGACAGGAATTACAGGCTGGCTGCGCTCCTTCGGCCTTTCCAGGCAACATCGCGTGACAGTCTTTGCAACCATCCAGTTTTTTCTCGTACATCTCGGCGTGACAACTTTCACACTTGGCATGCACGGCCTCCCGCAAGGAAGGAGTGGCGCCGTCGGCGGTATCGCCATGGCATTGGTTGCAGGCCCCTGGCTCCGCCTCTATGTCCGTGCCATGATGACAGTCGGTACAGGCCGACGTATATTCCTCGGCATGCGCATCATGATCATACGTCAAGGTACCCATTTCCGCATGATGACACTGCACACAGGTTTCCCGAGGCAACTTTTTCTGGTGATCGGCCGAAAACTTGGCGTCAAATTCCGTGGCATGACACGAACCGCACGGGAGCGCGGCCATGTTGGGAATTTTTCCTTCGTGATGACAGTCGATGCACCCCTTCCCCATGCCTTCCACATACTTCACGTGCCGGGCGTGGGTAAAAACGACATCGCCACCCTTGTTGTCCAGCCGCAGACGAACGGGAAGCTCTTCCGATGGGGCCGGGGCGAACTGCCCGCCAATGGCCAAAGTCGCCAAGAGACCGCAGACAATGGTGATTGGTACGTAACGTTTTTTCAAGGCTGTGTCCTTGTGCTCCGGTTGACAGGATTGAAGTCCAAATACTTCCAAGCAACCAATAAAACACCATAAAATCAGTAACCGTCCCCTCATGGAACGGCTAGGAAGGTGTCATAGACGACACTTTTTGTTTTGTAAATATAAGTCCCCAATTTTCTAATGTGATCTTCATCATGATTCAAAAATTTCCAGTTTCCGGCTCCGTGAATACAACGCCGCGACTCTTTTCCCGGACCCCAAATAAACGAAAACAAGCTCGCACCAAAACCTGACAAAATCAGTATACATTAAAAATACACGACGCGACATCTCCATGCCATTTCATCAATCACAGCCAAAGACCGTGAGATCGTGAATTTTCAAAATAGCACGATTACCAAAAAGAAGGTCCTCATCGCGACAAAAAACGCCCAACCCAAGGCAGCCGCCGAAGAGCATCCCAGAATGAACCGCCATCCTCGGCCGCCTTGACACCACCCCTCCGATCTCCTAGCCAAAAACCAGTTTTTGCAGGGGGTGGCGAGGAGCCTGAGATGATACCCGTTGAACCTGATCTGGATCATGCCAGCGAAGGGAAATGCAAAACCAGGGCTGGCGTCCGGCCCCGATCCCATCCTCGCCTCTGCCGCGTTTCCAACCCACCCGCAGCACGAGGTGTCCCGTGTCCGACGTAATCCGCAAAGCCGCCGAAAACCTGCGCGCCCTCCGCGCGGCCAACCCGCTTGTCCACAACATCACCAATTTCGTGGTCATGAACACCACCGCCAACGCCCTCCTGGCCTGCGGCGCGTCACCGGTCATGGCCCACGCTGAAAACGAGGTCGAGGAGATGGTCGCCCTGGCCTCGTCCCTGGTCCTCAACATCGGCACCCTGACCGACACCTGGGTCGCGGCCATGCTCAAGGCCGGCGTCAAGGCCACGGCACTGGGCCGACCCATCGTGCTCGATCCGGTTGGCTCGGGCGCGACAACCTTGCGCACCGAGGCGGCCAAAACCATTCTGGCCCGGACCAAGGTCACCGTGGTGCGCGGCAACGCCTCGGAAATCCTGTCCCTGGCCGGCCAGGCCTCCCAAACCAAAGGCGTGGACGCCACGGCCGCCGTGACCGACGCAGCCGACGCCGCCAGCCAACTGGCCCGCGAACTGGGCGTGACCCTGGCCATCACCGGCCCCACGGATCTGGTCACCGACGGCACGCACACCGTTCTCGTCGAGGGCGGTCATCCGCTCATGCCCCGGGTCACGGGCACGGGCTGCACGGCCTCGGCCCTGGTCGGGGCGTTTCTGGCCGTGGACCCCGACCCGCTTTCGGCTGCGGCCTCGGCCCTGGCCTTTCTGGGCGTGGCAGGAGAAATTGCCGGCGAAAAAACGGAAGGGCCCGGCACATTCCAGGTCCGTCTCCTGGACGCCCTGTACACGCTTTCTCCCGAGGATCTGGCCGCACGCGGCCGTATCCGCGAGATCGGCCATGCCTGACTTCTCCCTGTATCTGGTCACGGATCGCGGACTTTCGCGCGGCCGCAGCACCGTGGACATCGTCCGGGCGGCCCTGGCCGGGGGCGTGACCTGCGTGCAGCTGCGTGAAAAACAGGCCTCCACGCGGGATTTTCTGGCCGAGGCCAAGACGGTGCGCGCCCTGCTGCGCGGCAGCGGCGTGCCGTTGGTCATCAACGACCGCATCGATGTTGCCCTGGCCGTGGACGCGGACGGCGTGCACCTGGGCCAGACCGACATGCCCCTGGCAGACGCCCGGCGCATCGTCGGCAAAGCCATGTTCATCGGCATTTCGGCCGAGTGTGTGGAACACGCCATCCAGGCCGAACGCGCGGGCGCGGACTATGTCGGCGTCAGCCCGGTCTTTGCCACCCCGACCAAGACCGACACGGCTCCGACCCTGGGTCTGGAGGGCATCAAGGCCATGCGGGCGGCGGTGTCCATCCCGTTGGTCGGCATCGGCGGCATCACGCAAGACAACGCTGCCTCGGTCATCCGCGCCGGCTGCGACGGCGCGGCCGTGGTCTCGTCCATTGTCAGCGCCCTCGACCCCATGCGGGCGGCGGCGGAACTCAAAACCATCATTGACGCGGCCAAGGAGCGACCATGAACCTCTCCAAGAAATATTCTCGTGTCCTGACCATCGCCGGCTCGGATTCCGGCGGTGGCGCGGGCATTCAGGCGGACCTCAAAACCTTCGCGGCCAACGGCTGCTACGGCATGTCCGTCATCACGGCCCTGACCGCCCAGAACACCCTGGGCGTGACCGGCATCCACGCCGTGCCCGTTGATTTCGTCACCGCCCAGTTGGACGCAGTACTGGGCGACATCGGCACCGACGCGGTCAAGGTCGGCATGCTCTTCTCGCCCGAACTGATTCACGCCGTGGCCCAGGGTCTGATCCGGCATCAAGTCCGTGTCATTGTCCTGGACCCGGTCATGGTCGCCCAAAGCGGGGACAAACTGTTGCAGGACGAGGCCATCGACGCCCTCAAGACCGCCCTCATCCCCCTGGCCACCCTGATCACGCCCAATCTGCCCGAGGCAGGAGTATTGCTGGGCCGCGACATCGCCACGCCCGAAGCGGCCCAAAGCGCGGCCAGGGACCTGGCTGCCCTGGGACCGGCCAATGTCCTGGTCAAGGGCGGACATCTGGAATCCGGCGACAGCGACGACTGCCTCTACCTGGGAGCCGAGGACCGCATGGTCCGCCTGCAAGGCGAACGCATCGCCACCCGCAACAACCACGGCACGGGCTGCACCCTGTCTTCGGCCATCGCCGCCCACTTGGCCAAAGGCGAAGACATGGAAACCGCCGTACGCCATGCCAAGGAATACATCAGCGGGGCCATCCGCGCCGGCGCGTTCTACAGTCTGGGCCAGGGGCACGGCCCGGTGCACCACTTCTTCCGGTTTTTTGGATGACGGCCCCACGCCTCGTTCTGGACCGCATCCGCCTGGAATACTCCGGGCAGCCGCTGTTCGCGGACCTGAGCCTGACCATTCCCGGCGGGCGGACCACCTGCATTCTTGGCCCAAGCGGCTGCGGCAAGTCCACGCTCCTGAAACTTCTGGCCGGCGCGCCCAGCCTGGAATTTCAGGGTGAAATCCGCATCGAGCCCGCGCCGGCCGGTCCAGCCGTGGCCTGGATGAGTCAAAACGATCTGCTGTTGCCCTGGCTGTCCCTGCTCGACAACATCCTGCTGGGCGCACGCCTGCGGGGCGAACTGACGCCCACCCATCGGGACAAGGCCCTGGACCTGCTCTCCCAGGCCGGCCTGGCGGACCAGGCCCGGGCCCTGCCGACTGCCCTGTCCGGCGGCATGCGCCAACGCGGCGCGCTGTTGCGCACCCTGATGGAAGGCCGCCCCGTCATTCTCATGGACGAGCCCTTTTCCGCCTTGGACGCCCTGAACCGGCTGCGCCTGCAAAATCTGGCCGCGCGCCTGACCGCCAATGCGACCGTGGTTCTGGTCACCCACGATCCCCTGGAGGCCCTGCGCCTGGGGCACCACATCGTCGTGCTCGGGGGCTCGCCAGCCAGGGTCGTCCGGACCATGGACCTCCCGGAAGAACCGCCGCGCGAGGCCGGTGATCCGGCCCTGGCCCGACACCACGGCGAACTTCTGGATTTGCTCCTGCGGGAGGTGGCATGAACGCCCGTCCCCTGATCCTGGCCGGCGGGTTTGTCGGCCTGTGGCAGATGCTGGTCAGCCTGAGCGGCGTGCCGGCCTACATCCTGCCCGGCCCCCTGCCCGTGGCCCAGGCCCTGGCCAGCCATGCGCCGCAACTTCTCGGACACACGGGCGCGACCCTGGCCGAAATCCTGCTGGGCCTCGTTCTGGGCGCGGTCTTGGGCGCGGGCGCGGCCCTGGTCATGATCCTGTCCCCGCTTTTGAAACGCTGGATGCTGCCGCTTTTGGTCGTCAGCCAGGCCATCCCGGTTTTTGCCCTGGCCCCGCTGCTGGTGCTGTGGCTGGGCTACGGCTTGGCCTCCAAGGTGGCCATGGCCGTTTTGATCATCTTTTTTCCGGTCACCACCGCCTTTTACGGGGGCATGCGCCGCGTTGATCCCGACCTCTTGGAGCTGGCCCGGATCATGGGTGCCAAGCCTTGGGCCGTGCTGACGGCCATCGTCATCCCCTCGGCCCTGCCCGGTCTGGCCTCGGGCCTGCGCGTGGCCACGGCCGTGGCTCCCATCGGCGCGGTCATCGGAGAATGGGTCGGGGCCAGCTCGGGGCTGGGCTTTTACATGCTCCACGCCAACGCCCGGATGCAGATCGATGTCATGTTCGCGGCCCTGACCGTGCTGGCCACCATTTCCCTGCTGCTCTATTTTCTCGTTGACCGCCTGCTGGACAGGCTGATTTTCTGGCAACCGCAACAAGGACTTTTGCAATGAAAAAACTCTGCATTCTCCTGACCGCCCTGCTTTTGGGCGCGTCCTCGGCCCAGGCCGAAAAATTGACCGTGCTTCTGGACTGGTTCGTCAACCCCGACCACGCCCCGCTCTACGTGGCTCTGGAAAAAGGCTTTTTCGCCAGTCGAGGCCTGGACGTGGAACTCATCGCGCCCTCCAACCCCAATGATCCGCCCAAGCTCGTGGCCGCCGGTCAGGCCGACATCGCCGTATCCTACCAGCACCAGCATCAGATGCAGGTGGCCGAAGGTCTGCCCCTGACCCGTATCGCCACCCTGGTCGCCACCCCCCTCAATTCCCTGGTAGTGCTCGACAATGGCAAGATTGGCGGCATCGCCGACCTCAAGGGCAAGACCATCGGCTATTCCGTGGGCGGATTCGAAACCGCCCTGCTGAAGGTGATGCTGGAGAAAAGCGGCCTGAGCCTGGATGACGTAAAACTGGTCAACGTCAATTTTTCCCTGTCCCCGTCCCTGTTCACGGGTCAGGCCGACGCGGTCATCGGCGCGTTCCGCAACTTCGAGTTGAACCAGATGGCCATCGAGGGCAAGCCGGGCAAAGCGTTTTTCGTGGAGGAGCACGGCGTGCCCGCCTATGACGAGTTGATCCTCGTGGCCAAGTCCGACAGAACCAAGGACAAAAACCTGCGCGCCTTTGTCGATGCCCTGGAAGAAGGCGTCCAATACCTCGTCAACCATCCCGAGGAATCCTGGAAGCTGTTCGTCGGCCACGGCCGCGAAAACCTGGACGATGAACTGAACCGCCGGGCCTGGAAGGACACCCTGCCCCGTTTCGCCCTGCGCCCCGGCGCGTTGGACGCAAACCGCTACGCGCGTTTTGCCGAGTTCCTGAAAAAGCAGGAACTGGTGACCACGATTCCGCCCATGACCACCTGGGCCGCGGAATTGCCCTGACCCGAAAGCTCGGACGCAAAAAAGCCGGACCCCCGCCTACAGGCGGTGGTCCGGCTTTTTCTTTCCAATATTGAAATGAAAACCGGCTAGATCTTGGCCGCGGTTTTGAGATCCGCGACCGCGTCGGTCACTTCCCAGGGGAAGACAAAATCCTCGCGGCCAAAATGCCCATAGCAGGCGCTTTTTTTGTAAATGGGCTGGAGAAGATTGAGACGCTTGATGATGAAATAGGGCCGCAGGTCAAAGACCTCCTTCACGGCCGTGGTCAGAACCTCATCCGGCACCACGCCGGTGCCGCCCGTGGTGACCAGCACCGAGACCGGCTCGGCCACGCCGATGGCGTAGGCAATCTGGACTTCGCACGTGGCGGCCAATCCCGCGGCCACGACATTTTTGGCCACATACCGGGCCATGTACGCGCCGCTGCGATCGACCTTGGACGGGTCCTTGCCCGAAAACGCCCCGCCGCCATGGTTGCCCATGCCGCCGTAGGTGTCGTTGATGATCTTGCGTCCGGTCAGGCCGCAGTCGGCCAAGGGACCACCCGCCACGAAACGGCCCGTGGTATTGATGTAGATGCGGGTGTTGGCGTCCATCATCTCGGCCGGCATGACCTTGGCGATAACCTCGCGCTTGATGCCGTCGACGATCTCCTCGTAGGTCACTTCCGGCGTATGCTGCGAAGACACGACCACGTTGTCGATGCGCACGGGCTTGCCCTGGCGGTATTCCACCGAAACCTGGGTCTTGCCGTCGGGACGCAGAAAGTTCAGCACGCCGGTCTTGCGCACCTCGGCCAGTCTGCGGCTCAGGTTGTGCGCGTAGTAAATGGGGGCGGGCATGAGCGCGCTCGTTTCCGTGGTGGCATACCCAAACATCATGCCCTGATCGCCGGCGCCCTGATCCTCGGGTTTGGACCGATCCACGCCCTGGGCAATATCCGGAGACTGCTTGTCGATGGACGACAACACGGCGCAGGTATTGGCGTCAAAGCCCATGTCGGAGCTGACATACCCGATTTCGCGCACCGTGGAGCGCACGATCTCGGGCAGGTCCGCGTAGGCTTCCGTGGTGATCTCTCCGGCGATGACGGCCATGCCCGTGGTGACCAGGGTTTCGCAGGCCACGCGAGAGCGGGGGTCCTGGGCCAACAGACTGTCGAGAACGGCGTCGGAAATCTGATCCGCGATTTTGTCGGGATGGCCCTCGGTCACGGATTCGGACGTGAACAGATAATGGTCGGCATTGAGAATCATTGATGTCTCCTTCTCACATACATTTAGTAACGATAATGGTCCGGCTTAAAGGGGCCGTTCACGGACACGCCGATGTAGTCGGCCTGCTCCTGGGTCAAGGTTTCGAGCTCCACGCCCAGACGGGACAAATGCAGGCGCGCCACTTCCTCATCCAAAATCTTGGGCAGGATCATGACCTGGGGCTCATACGTGTTCTTGGCCAGATCAAGCTGGGCCAGGACCTGATTGGTGAAGGAATTGGACATGACAAAGCTGGGATGCCCCGTGGCGCAGCCCAGATTCACCAGACGGCCTTCCGCCAGGACGATGATGCTCCGGCCACTGGGCAGCACCCATTTGTCCACCTGGGGCTTGATGGTTGTCTTGACGCAGCCGGACGTGGATTCCAGGAAAGCCATGTCGATTTCGCTATCAAAATGCCCGATATTGCAAATGATGGCTTCGTCCTTCATGGCCAGCATGTGCTCGCCCCGGATGACGTGGTAGTTACCCGTGGCCGTGACAAAAATATCGGCTTCCGCCACGCCCTTGTCCATGGTCGTGACTTCGTAACCTTCCATGGCCGCCTGCAGGGCGCAAATCGGGTCGACTTCGGTGACGAGCACGCGCGCGCCAAAGCCACGCATGGACTGGGCGCAGCCCTTGCCCACGTCGCCGTAGCCGCAGATCAAGACGACCTTGCCCGCGACCATGATGTCCGTGGCCCGCTTGATGCCATCGGCCAGGGATTCCCGGCAGCCGTAAAGGTTATCGAACTTGGACTTGGTGACCGAATCATTGACGTTGAACGCCGGGAAAAGCAGTTCGCCGGTCTTGGCCATCTGATACAGACGATGCACGCCGGTGGTGGTTTCCTCGGACACGCCACGGATGCCTGCCGCGATCTTGGTCCATTTTTGCGGGTCGATCTTGGCCCCGGCGGCAAGGCGGTCCAGGATGCAGCGGAATTCCTTGTTGTCCGTGGCGCGATGCAGCAAGGACGGATCCTTTTCGCATTTCGCGCCTTCGTGCACCAGAAGTGTCGCGTCGCCGCCGTCATCGACAATGAGGTCCGGCCCGGTTCCGTCGGGCCAGGTCAGGGCCATTTCCGTGCACCACCAGTAGTCTTCCAAGGTCTCGCCCTTCCAGGCGAAAACCTTGGCCAGCCCCTGGGCGACCACCGCGGCCGCGGCGTGATCCTGCGTGGAAAAAATGTTGCAGGACGCCCAGCGTACGTCCGCGCCCAGCGCCTTGAGGGTTTTGATGAGCATGGCCGTCTGGATGGTCATGTGCAAACTGCCGGTAACGCGCAGTCCCTTGAGGGGCTGCGTGGCCCCGTATTTGTCAATAAGCGCCATGAGTCCAGGCATTTCCCGTTCGGAAAGCTGCATCTCCTTGGCGCCCCAGTCGGCCAGCGACATATCGGCGACCTTGTGGTCCAGGGCGGGGTCAATGGGTAACGTCATAATCTCTCCTTGTCTTTCAGAATACACGTGCGTGTTATATGGAAATATCGTGGCGTTTGGCGGTGATGACAATAAGCGTCAGCCCCAAATTGATTGGGTGCCGCTCGCAGGTCTGCGTCCGAAAACCGGCTTGCTCCAGCCAACGCCATAAATCGTCCGGGGAAAAGCCCAACCAACGGTCTCCATAGCGAGAACGCAGGGTTTCGTTGTCATGGAGCTGAAATTCGGCCAATACGGCCCGCCCTCCCGGCCGAACCACCCGACCCATTTCGACGATGCCCGCCCCTGGGGAAGCCAGATGGTGCAACACCAGGGACATGACGGCCGCATCCGCTTCGCCGTCTCGCAGCGGCAAATGCTCCAAATCACCAATACGCAGACTTACCCTGGAATTTTCGGGTAACAACGCGCCAGCGGCTTCGAGCATGCGCGCCGAGTTATCCACGCCGATGACATGGTGGGCTTGCTCGGCCAATGTGCCCAAAAGCAGTCCCGGTCCACAACCCAGATCAACGACTGTCTCGAACTCCTGCAACGCGCCCAGAAGATGACGGGCCAGATCAAAATTCCCCAATATTTCCTGGCTCATGCGAGTCCAATCAGCGGCAAGTCCATCAAAAAAACGGGTCGTGGATTGACGACGCTCCGACAAGACCCGGGTCACTCCTTCCAGATCCAGGGCGTGTTCGGGCATCTTCGACAAGCCATCCAGAACAGCCTGCAAAAGTGCCCCCGCGCCGTTATTCGCGACCGTGGAATAAAAGGCCCACAGGCCATCGCGCTTGCACGCCACAAAACCAGCATCCATCAAAATTTTGAGATGGCGTGAAATCCGGGATTGTCCCATGCCCATGACCTGCACGATTTCGCCCACGTTCAATTCATGGCGCGCCAAAATACCGAGCAAGCGCAATCTGGTTTCATCGGCCAGGGCTTTGGTTTGAGTCAGAAGATGCATAAACGTGTCGTTGTTTTCTTATATCAAGATATTTCGATATAGCGAAATGTACAGATCACCCGCTTTGACGTCAAGACCGGGATATCCAATCTTGCGGCCTCGCTTCAAGCTGGTTAGGAGACGACATGCGTGAACGACAACGAAGGGTGTGCGCCATGGACGAGGCGCTCGGGCTGACCCTGAATACCCCCGAGGCGGCCCTGGAGCTGGCCATCGCCAGACTGTGGCGGCACTGGCCGGAGATATTCGGGACGGACATGGCCGAGATGATTCGTCCCCTGGGCCGGCGCAAGACCACCATGCTGCTGGGCACGACCAACTCCATGGTCATGCAGGAGTTTTCTTTTCTGGGACCGGAAATCCTGGAAAAAGCCAACACCTTCCTGGGCACCAACTATTTCCAGGAGCTCAAACTCGAACTCATGAGCGGCCGCCCTCCCCTGGATGAATCCCTGCTGCCCATTCCGTCCCCATCTCCCACGCCCCCGCTGCCCGAACCGTTAGGCAACCTGCTCCCGTGCATGGATCCTTCATCACCGGTGACCGCCTGCTACCGCGCCTATGTCAAACTCTTCCGACCAGACCTTGCCACCACGGAGCCCTCATGCGTCGACACACCATCTCATGGTTGATTTGCCTGGTTTTCTTCCCGACTTTCATATTCGCCAACAGCCAAATCGTGCACGATTACGTGCCCGGAGGCCGCGCCCCGCGCTTCGAGGGCCCTGTCACGGTTTGGATCGGCGGTGAAGACCAGTTGGAAGGGCAATACTACGTGGAATCCGTCCTGCGAGAACTCACTGACATCATTCCACATGTGAGCATCGAGTTGGTATCTTCCAAAAGCCAGGCCAATATCCGTGTCTATCTGACGGATTCCCACGAAGAGTGGCAACAGGCCATTGTCAGAAGCGAAGCAGAACAGGCCACGTGGCAGGAAAAAGGCCAGTTCATTCGTGGCTGCACTCGGGTGGTATCCACGGCATCCCGTCGAATCAAACGAGCCGATGTCATTCTGCACCTGGATTTCCAAACATCGGGCGGACAAAAACTGTGGGTGGTTCGTCACGAATTCATGCACGCCCTAGGTGTGACCGGGCATCCGCGCAACCATCCCGATTCCGTGCTCAATTCCATGCAACCCCAGGAAGATAAAAACGGCCTGTTCTCCGACGACGACAAGGCCGTGCTCCAAGCCATTTATGCGGATTAGCTCCTTGCCACGAAGGGGGCGAAAGATGTGGGTCTTGGCTCACGGCAAAAATTTCTAAAATCATCCACAAAAACATTGACTTCGCCAACACGGTTCTCTAAAGGCTACTTCTCACGCCGGAGTGGTGGAATTGGTAGACGCAGTGGACTCAAAATCCACCGAGGGCAACCTCTTGCGAGTTCGAGTCTCGCCTCCGGCACCA